>JAUYTA010000080.1 GCA_030695265.1 Bacteroidota bacterium | reverse complement strand
TTTTTTTGTGTTTTTTTTCCGTGATTACCTGCTCGGTTGCCCACAATATTTGTATCAATGGATAATGAGGATAAATCCGGGCATATTCTTTAATCTTTTGGGGATATTCGGATGGATGGTTCATCTGAAGAAACAGCAATTCAAGAAAATAGACTCCGGGAACTCCAATAATTTCCTTTTGGATTAATTTTAATTCTTCTTCTCCTAACTCCGGATTTTCGTTAATCAGTTGATAGGTAGATATAAACCTGTCTTTCAATTCTTCAGAAATCGGTTGATCTCCCGGCCTGATGCCGAGTAATTGATCAGGAATTTCATCTTCATCTACTTCAATGTTCATCTCTTCAAGAAATTCATCGTAGAATTTATTGTGCTGATCAACATCCACAAGATCATTCACTATTGAATCGACAAGATTAATAAAACGTTTCCCTTCGTCATCATCCATGTTATCAATTTCTGGAGACATAGCAAGAAACAATTCCCGTTTTTCCTCGAAAGCTATTTCAGAAAACTCATTCACATCATCATCAAATTCATCATCGTCTAATTCAAATTCATCATCGTCACCAAAATCATCATCATCATCATCATCCCAATCCTCGGAAACATCAACAAAGTCATATTTTCCGGGACCTGCATTTTTTTCCAGCTGGGCAATTATCCTTCGGGCCTTTGCGTCATCTTCAAATGGGCCACGCATATAAAGAGGCTTTCCATCATTACCGCACTCAATTTCAATCAGCTCAATATCTTCAGTGTCTTCTTCAAGCATATATTTCGTGACCGATTCATAATCTTTGTGCGGCTTAAACCCGAACTCTTCAGCAAACTCAATAGCGGCATAAACAATGTTATGGGCCAAAGTATAGTCAACTTCGGTCATTTCCATATTACCGTTTACCTTTTGCTTAAATACTTCATACTGGTGAACAGGAACATTGAATAAAAACATTGTATCTTTCACTCCCAGGCAAAGCAAGTCAACCAGATAACTGCAAACCGTAATGTTACCATTGGTATGGTTACGTGCAACCAGCACCGATGTCATTTTTTTTTCTTCCCATTCTGATGTCACCAGGCACTCATAAATTGACAGCGTCCTGACTTTTTTGCGGATGTAATTTTCGGGGCTAAGCATCTGAATGACTTTCCCTTTATTGTTTTTGCCCATGTTTTTTTGATTTGTTTCGCTATAAGTTTATTCGAAAATATTATTCAGCAAACCACCGCTTGATTCCTTGCGGCTATTGGGTCCAAATGAACTAAGTTGTGCCACCAATTTGCGGATAGGCATCGACTGTAACCAAACTTTTCCGGTTCCGCGCAAAGTTGCAAGGAACAAACCTTCGCCGCCAAAAACCATGGAACGTAAACCTCCGGCCTGTTGGATGTCGAAATCAATGGATTCTTCAAAAGCCACAACGCAGCCGGTATCAACCCTTAACAATTCGTTGTTTAACTGACGTTCTATCACTGTTCCCCCGGCATGGATAAAAACTTGTCCATCGCCCTGCAATGTTTGGAGGATAAAACCTTCGCCGCCAAAAAATCCGGCACCCAGTTTACGGTTAAAACGCATGGAAATTTTGGTTCCCAGCGCTGCGCACAGAAATGCGTCCTTCTGAACGATTAGTGTGCCCCGGTGCTGAATCAGCTCAACAGGAATAATGGTTCCCGGATAAGGTGCCGCAAACGCAACATGTTTTTTGCCCCATCCCTGATTGGTAAAATGGGTAATAAACAACGACTCGCCGGTAATGAGACGTGAACCGGCAGAAAGCACTTTGTCGAAAAATCCGGCACGGGGATTTGAGCCATCGCCCATTTTTGACTCGAAGCTTATTCCGTCTTCCATATAAAGCATTGCGCCGGCTTCGGCGATCACTGTTTCTCCTGAGTCGAGTTCAATTTCTACCAACTGAACATCGTGACCCATAATTTTGTAATCAATTTCGTGTGATTGCATGAAATGAATTTTTATTAATCCGAACTTGGTTGAATGTGTCGGGCAAAGTTATGGATTGTTACAGAAAATCTCGCCATTTAACAGTTCCGTTTTCATTCTTTTTAAACTCGCAGCTAACTATTTTGCTTTTAGTAGTTTAATAGTCTGATCGTTCTTTGGTGATTTGATCTTCATGAAATAAACTCCCTTTTTATGCGCGCCCATGTTCAGGGTTGTAACTGATTTGTTCGGTTTAAATGAGCTAACAAGTTGACCGGTAGAATTAAAAACTTCGATTCTACTATCAGAAAGAGTTTCATGCTCAATGGTAAGTTGATCATTAAATGGATTCGGATATACTTTCGCATTATTGTCAGCCAACTCAGCAGGCTGAATGCCTGTGGTATATTCTAACCGAATGCGCATTTCATTTTCCCAATCATTCAGGGTTATATTCCATTTCTGCGATACGAGGCTTACGATGTCGCCATTTGCATTAAAACTATAAATTGCTTTCCCATTTTTAATCCAATTGCCCTCTTTCCACTCCTCCTCTATTGTTTCTTTTAAGGTGCCGTTTGCATTGTATATATTGGTTGATCTTGAAAAATTCACCCAAGTATTAATCTCCCATTTTTCACTTAAATCTGAGACGAGTTGTTTCGAAGTATTGTATGTGTTGGTAGTACGGCTTTGATCCTCCCATTGATTCATGGTGTTCCATATTTGATCAACAATCTGCTTTTCGGTTCCGTCTTCATTGTAAGAAAACAAAGTTCGACTGGAATTTTTCAATACCATTCCTGAAAGTATGTCTAAAGACTGTATTACCAGACTTGTCAATTTGCCATTGGAATCATAATTGTATGTTTCTTTGGTGAAATCTATCCATTTATCCATAAAAATCTGATCTGTTTCAGTCAGTATTTTTTTAGATGCGTTGTAAGTATAAACTGTTTTAGATGATTCTTCCCATTCATTTGTATCTTCATCCCAAGACTTTGTCAAGGTTTCCTTTATCGTCCCGTCAGGGTTTAAAGTATGGGTGTTGGTTGTAATTTTTTTCCAAATATTATTTTTCCATTGTTCATCGTAATCACTTATCAAATTACCATTTGAATCGTAATTGTTGGTGCTTCTGAATGTCATTTTCCATGAATTTTCCATCCAATTTTCAAAAATCATGTACTTATACTTTTGCGCGGGTAAAACCATGCTAGAACACAATAAAACTGTCAGTAAGTAAACTTTTGTCTTCATAATTTTTCGATTTTAAATTTTTAGTCTGTAAAATACCTTTAGCTCTGTTGAGCAAAAAATCCTTTTCAACTAAAAGGTTTGAGAAGTATATGGGGCATAGACAATTAGCATATCAATACTAAATTTTACTGTAAAACTAAACAAAGAAATATGCAATTAAGTTACAGAATAAAACAGTGCAATTTTAAATTATTTTTAATATTTTTCAGTCCAATAAAATCAGTGTGATATTACCATGGAACAAAAGACAGTTGAGTTATGGACAAAGTTCAGTGAAAGTCTTCGTCGGTTTATTCTGAACAAAGTGAAAAACGATGATCTGGCAGACGACCTGCTTCAGGAAACTTTTATTCGCATTCATACGAAAATCGACAGCCTGCGCGATGAAACAAAAATACAATCATGGGTATTCCAGATTGCACGAAACATTATCAACGATCACTTTCGAAAAACAAGCCCGCTATTGGCAAATGAAATTCCTGAAATTATTGACACCGAAACTGAACCAGATGAAACGATGACTGAAACCATCCGCGACATGGTACTTTTTATGGAGGATCTTCCGGAGCAGGATTGCCAGGCACTTTGTCAGGTTGAGCTTGAGGGTGTCAGTATAAAAGTATATGCTGAAAGGACGGGCATTTCATACACTGCTGCCAAAACACGCGTTGCCCGTGCCCGCCACAAACTGAGCGACCTGCTCATGAATTGCTGCCATTACGAGTTTGACAAATACGGGACTGCGATTGGTATTCATCCTAAACATTGCTGTTGCTGCAATTCAGTATAAATAACTCCCTTCGATCCGCTCCCTGCTAATCGAAGGGTG
>JAUYTA010000787.1 GCA_030695265.1 Bacteroidota bacterium | reverse complement strand
GAACAGGAATCAAAAATGTCACACCGGGCAGTTATTGTTGCTCTAACCGGAAGCGAACCCACTGAAAAAAGAGACGTTTGTCTTGAGGCTGGAATGAACGATTATATGGAAAAACCTATTCAGGAAAAGCTTCTTCGTAGTTTAATGGCCAAATTTTTCAAATAGATTAATAATCTGAATATTACCTTAACTGAAGAATATTGAACTAAATTGTTTACATACGGGTTTGAAATTTACCTGCTTTCCCCGTGTCTTTTTTATTTCAACAAGCTGAAACTATCAATAATCACATTTCGATCACCCCTGCTATTTGAATGGAGTTAATGCTCCATAATAAGAATGATTGTTTATAACAGGTTGAAATTTATACTTATACGGTATTCATGATCATTTCTAATTTGTTAATGAATCTTACTATTTAGAACCTTGTTAAATTCCGTATCTTCTTGTTTTACTGGCCGATCCTTAATACTTTTACCCAAATCATTTTTCAAGCTTTATATATGAAACTATCATCAGTGATTGTAATTTTATTTGTCTGCCTGTCAGTCACGACAAATGCTCAGGAAGCCACCAAATGGCGTGGCGTGAATTCTTCAGGAATTTACACAGTCGATAAACTTTTGAAACAATGGCCGGCCGATGGTCCCCAGATCATTTGGACGTTCGATAAATTGGGTCAGGGATTCTCATCTCCAGCTTTTGCCAACAACAAAATTTACATCAACGGAATGATTGAAGGTCAGGCAGTATTATTTGTTCTCGACATGGATGGAAAAGAACTTCAGCAATTCAAATACGGAAAAGAGTTCGATACCAGTTATCCGGGAACCCGTTCAACACCAACAATTGTTGGCGATCTGGCCTACTTGTTTACTGGTCACGGAAAAATCACTTGTATGAATTTAACTTCAGGCAAAGTAGTTTGGGAAAAAGATTGTTTGGCAAATTATGACGCGACAAATATTACCTGGGGCTACACCGAAACTTTGCTTGTTGATGGCGACAAACTATTTGTTACCCCTGGAGGAAAGACCAATAACGTGATGGCCTTAAACCGCATGACCGGCGAAACCATCTGGTCGTGTCCCGGATTGGGCGAATTGTCGGCTTATTGCACTCCGCTATTAATTAAACTCCCCGGCCGGCAATTGCTGGTTACTCATACGCACAGCCATGTTTTAGGAATTGATGCCACTACCGGAAAATTACTTTGGAACTTTGGACATCCCAATCAGTGGGCTGTTCATCCTAACACTCCGATCTATCATGATGGTGGATTGTTTGTTTTCAGTGGATACGGACAGGGTGGTGAAAAACTTAAACTAAGTGCCGACGGAAGTTCAGTTACTAAAGAATGGGAAATCAAAAGCTTCGATAGTCGTCAGGGAGGAGCTGTTTTGATCAACGGATACTTGTACGGTTCTGGTGACAAGGACCGCAGCTGGCAGTGCATCGACTGGAAAACCGGCGAACAGAAATACTCGTCAACTGAAATGGGTAAAGGCGTGAGCATCGCCGCCAACGATAAACTGATTGGCTATTCTGAAAAGGGCGAATTGTTTATGGCTGAAGCAAATCCTGCAGGTTTAAAAGTCATCAGTAAAACCAAAGTAACCTTGGGCGCCGAACAGCACTGGGCCCACCCTGTCATTAATAAAGGTATTTTGTACGTTCGTCACGGTAATGTGTTGATTGCCTACAAAATTTCAGAATAAATCAACTTAAAATATGAAACAATTAACCCTTACGTTCACACTTCTTTTGCTAGTTATCATTGTAATTGCTCAACCTGTTCAATGGCGCGGACTTAACCGCGATGGCAAATTTACAGATACCGGTTTGCTGAAAAAATGGCCCGATGCCGGTCCCGAATTATTGCTGAAAGTGGAAGGAATCGGCAAAGGATATTCGTCGGTTGTTGCTACTGATAAGTTTATTTTTGCCACTGGAATGATCGATACCCTCGATTATCTTTCGTGCATTACTCTTGATGGTCAGACCAAATGGAAAGTGGCTTATGGCCGTTCGTGGGCAAAATCGTTTCCGGATACTCGAAGTACTCCGACTATTGAAGATGATCGTATTTACATTATCAGCGGAACCGGCGAGCTGGTTTGTTTGAATGTAAATGATGGGACTATCCGCTGGAAAGTGAATGTGGACAAGGATTTTGAAGCCGAATGGCACATTTGGGGAGTTTCAGAATCGCCGCTGATCGTGGATGATAAAGTGATTTGTACGCCTGGTGGAGCCAAGACTTCGGTCGTCGCCTTTGATAAAATGACCGGAAAACCTGTTTGGCAAAGCGAAAGCGTGGGCGGTCCCCGTTCGTATGTTTCTCCAATAATTTATGAATACAAACAATTCAGATATGTTTTGGCAGTAACCGGAACTCATTTGGTTGCTTTGGAACCGGCTTCAGGAAAAGTGGTGTGGTCGTTTAAATATTGGGACGGTGCCAAATGGGATCAACCCGGGCTGATCTGGACCAATACGCCAACTTTCAAAGGACGCGACATTTTCCTTTCGATGGGTTACGATTACCGTAATGCAATGGTCCAAATGAGTGAAGACGGAACTTCGGTTACCGAAAAATGGAGCAATATGACGCTTGATAACCATCACCACGGATTGATTGAATTGGACGGTTTTATTTATGGTTCGAATTGGCAAAGCAACAGCAAAGGCAAATGGGTGTGCATGAACTGGGAAACCGGCGATGTGAAATACGAAACTGAATGGGCCAATAAAGGTTCACTGGTTTACGCCGATGGTATGTTTTATATTCTGGAAGAAAAAGCAGGAACTGTTGCATTGGTGAAACCCGATCAGAATAATTTTGAAGTTATAAGTTCATTTAAATTGAAGGGTGGAAGCGGTCCATACTGGTCGCACCCGTTTATTGCAAACGGAAAAATGTATTTGCGACACGGCGATGTTTTGTTTGTGTATAATATTAAGGCATAATAAATTACATTTACTATTCAATTATTTACAATTTGCGATTTTACTGGTCAATTGTAAATAGTTAAATCGTAAATTTTTAAACGGTTTAACAATGAAGTTGCAGATATTTTTATTGATCTTTTTTCTTATCGGAAACTTGTTTGCCCAGGATTTGGTCGAATGGCGTGGACCGAATCGTTCCGGAATTTATGCTGATCAGAATCTTTTGAAAAGCTGGCCTGAAAACGGTCCTACGCTTTTACTGGAACTGAATGATATCGGGAATGGCTATTCGTCGCCGGTAGTTTATAAAAATACGATTTATGTAACCGGCAGAAAAGATACACTTGATGTGGTTTCGGCCTACGAAATGAACGGTAAAAAGAAGTGGGAAACCGCTTATGGCCTTGCCTGGGCGCGCACTTATCCCGAAACCCGTTGTACACCAACCATCGAAAACAACCGTATTTACCTGATTAGCGGAATGGGTGAAGTGGTTTGTGTTGAAGCCGCTTCTGGAAAAATAATGTGGACGGTTGATGCCAACAAAGATTACAAGGGCGAACCGCACCGCTGGGGAGTTGCCGAGTCGCCTGTAGTTTCAGATAAGGCTGTATTTTATGTAACAGGTGGTGAAGAAACCACCGTGGTTGCACTCGATAAAACCAATGGCAAACTACTATGGAAAACAAAAAGTTTGGGTGGTGCGCGTGCGTATGCCTCTTCATTAATCATCGAAAAAGCGGGTTTACGATTGTTGCTGGCTCAAACTGCCAACGATTTACTGGCTGTTAACATCTATAATGGCGAAATTGTATGGACTTACAACCTGATTCAGTATCACATTAATCAGCAGGGCAAAGGCGGAAATACAAATACGCCACTTTATTATAACAATGAAATTTTCGTGACAAGTGGATACGATCATGCGGCAGTTTTATTAAGTCTGGCTGATGATGGACGGTCGGTTTCGTTAAAATGGACCAATCCCGATTTTGACAGTCACATGGGTGGCGCGGTGAAAATTGGCAATCATATATTTGGTTCGAACTGGAAAAACAACAGCAACGGCAATTGGATTTGTGTTGACTGGAACACCGGAAAAACCATGTATGATGAGCACTGGTTTAACAAAGGGCCAATCATTTCGGCTGACGGAATGCTGTATTGTTACGAAGAGAAATCAGGACATTTGGCGCTTGTTAAACCCAATCCTGAAAAATTTGAAATCATCAGTTCATTCAAAATTAGCAAAGGTTCAGGTCCACATTGGGCACATCCTGCTATTTTCGACGGAAAACTGTTTGTTCGTCACGGCGAATATTTGGCGGTATATAACCTGAAGAATTAAAATTTGTATGAAATCTAAAATCTCAGATCCGCAATATAACAACTGGATTTTGCAGCTAAAGCAAAAGTTTCAGCAAACCCAGATTAAGGCTGCAGTGCAGGTCAATCAGGAGTTGCTTAAATTTTATTGGGAATTGGGTGCAGAAATTGTCGAAAAGCAAGAAAAGACCGAATGGGGAAGTAAATTTCTGAACCAGTTGAGTGATGATTTGCAAAGAGAATTTCCTGAGGTAAAGGGATTTTCACTTCGGAATATTAAATACATCAGACAGTGGTATGTATTTTATAATCAGGATAATATAATTGGGCAACAACTTGTTGCCCAATTGCCGGATCAACCTGCTTCTTTATCATTGGAGCGTGAAATTGGCCAACAAGCTGTTGGCCAATTGCCAGATAGGAATATTAATCAACTCTTTAAAATTCCATGGGGGCATCACATTGCGATTTTTTCGAAAAGCAAAACAATTTCGGAAGCGTTATACTACGTCACAAATACGATCAAGTACGGATGGAGCCGGGCGGTATTGGTACATCAAATCGAATCGAATCTTTACTTTCGCGACGGGAAATCTATTTCAAATTTCAGTAAAACTTTGCCAGCGTATCAATCCGATTTGGCTCAGCAAACACTGAAAGACCCTTATGTCTTTGATTTTTTAGCTATGCGTGCCGATTTCAATGAACGGGAACTGGAGAAAAGCCTGATTGACCACATCACTAAATTTCTTCTTGAACTGGGTGCCGGATTTGCGTATATGGGAAATCAGGTTCCTCTA
>JAUYTA010000860.1 GCA_030695265.1 Bacteroidota bacterium | reverse complement strand
CGTTGGGTTCAGTTTTTGGCGCCATAAAAAGCGGTTGCTGAAATATTGGCTTCGGTTTATCCCAAGTTTTAACCGGTAAGCCAGTTCTCCAAAATCTTTGTCCTCGGTAATCAGTAAATATTTGTAATCAGCAGCAATTTTTAAAACTTCGGAGTCTTTTATTCCAGAAAAATCCTCCGATATCGAAATAACTTCAATTCCTATTTCTCTCAATCGGCAGATAATACCAAAATCAACGCTCTCATCTGCAACAAGATTCATATTACGAAGCTTTTGAAATAATAATCTCGTTCTTAATCGAATCTGCCGCAAACATTAGACATGCACCTATGTCATCTTTTGTTATGCTGGGGTATGCATCAATTAAATCATCAATGGTGTCGCCAACTGCAAGTTTTTCAAGTATTAAATCCACCGGTATCCGGGTATTCATTATTACCGGTTTACCAAATAACTTTTCAGGATCCGATTCTATATGTAATGTCCAGTCAATCATATTTTTTTATTTCAAATTTAGTATTATTCCAATTCAATCACAAAGCTTTATCAAAATAGAAATTGCATCTTCAGGAAATCAATTGCCAGAAAAGAATTGCCGATCATAAACGTAGCTATAAGTTGAAAAGGATTAATCAAACACCGTCAACCGAAAATCATCTACCCAAACAGAATCGGATGCCGGACTCCAAAGATAGAACTGGAGATTGGCATCGGGATAATTTTCAGGAAGGGTCACGTTCAGTTCGCTACGGGTCCATTCTCCTGAATTATTCTCGCCCTGAAACGATGTTTTGTAAAAAATATCACTTTGGTTTGCTGAAGCCACCACAAGTGTTTGTTTCTGATCGAAACTCCGTTGCCAGAACTCGACTTTGTACCGTTTGCCCGCAGAAACCGGGATAGAAATATTAAGCCCGAATTGATTTGCAGTGGTGAGCAACAATGATGAATTTCCGCTGCGGGCATACCGGGCGGATTGAAGCTGCCCTCCCCTGAATGAATATTCGTCCATATTCGATTTAATCAACCCGCCATCTTCTGACAGTTCTTCCATGGAGGTTTCAATGACCAGCGTTGGCTGACTGTTTTTCCGAATCATCGCGGTATCAACAATGGCAAGTGCAATTACCTCACCCCTCTTTTCGTTTTGATACACGTTCTTCAGGTTCACAAATCCTGAAATCCCCGCCAACTCAATCATTTCTGAAATTTTCTGCGTCGAAACCTCACAATTTCCGGTATTGGCATAGATGTAAATAGGATCGTTCATCGAAAAAATATCCGTAGAAAGATAGCTGCCAGTCCAGTTGGTAAAACCATCACGGATGTTCCAAAGGTAATTTCCGGGATAAACCGATGCCAATATTTCAGCATAACGCTTTTTCATGCTATTGCCCGAATAGCTGTATCCAAATTTTAGTGCAGGTTCGATAAATGCCGCGCCATTGTTGAAATCAGAGAGCACAATGTACTTTCCTTTCAATTCCGATTTTACGATTTGAGAAGTTTTTTCAACCGAATTGGTGATTCCTTTATCAAAGTTATTCCTGATAATTAACCGTGCAAAAACGCCTGTTACGAGTAATATCACAATCAGAGAAACAATTCTGGATGAAACTACCGCAATTTTCTCCCTGAAAAATTGCAGCCAGAAATATCCGTGCAGCGGCATAAACAAGGCGAATACCGGCATCAGGTAATGAAAACCGTAATGTCGGGCAACGATAATCACCTGAAAAACAGTCGCCACCGTGATGCCAAGATACAATCGCCTGAGTGATCCGGTAATGTTTCGTTTCACAATCACGAACCATCCAACCGGCAACAGCAAAAGATGCAGTGTAAAAGGAAGTTCTTTCAGCACCATCAGCCGCATCGACTGAAAAAAGATTGCCGCATCGAAAAG
>JAUYTA010000780.1 GCA_030695265.1 Bacteroidota bacterium | reverse complement strand
GTAATTTCCAGTAATTTTTCAACGCTTAGTTCAACCGGAAGACCGTGGGTGTCCCATCCTGCTTTGCGGTGAACACGAAAGCCTTTCATCGTTTTATACCGGCAAAATGTATCCTTAATGGCACGCGCCATCACATGGTGAATACCGGGCATTCCGTTTGCTGATGGCGGTCCTTCATAAAATACAAAGGTTGGATTGCCTTCGCGTGTCGAAATACTTTTGTGAAATGTATCGTCGTCTTCCCATCTTTTCAATACATCTTTATTGATCTGAGATAGGTCTAACTGTTTGTAAACCTGAAATTTATTGCTCATCGAAACCGAAATTATAGCCGTAATTTTTAAAAGGTACAAATATAGAAAAAATTAGTTCCCGAATTTCAAAAGCTTTTTCATGGGTGGAAATGATGTGAATTGCAATAAATTAAATTTACCAAATGTCATTAAAAGTCATTCAATTGTCATTTAGTGGTCATTAAGTTGCCTTGAAATTACAACTGAATGACAATAAATGACAACAATTGACTGACGCAAAATACAAAATAGGTAAGCAAACGGAAAATCATAATGGTTAAAATGAAAAAGCCGGTCAAAATTCCTTTTACAGTTTTTTGACCGGCTTTTCAGCTTCCCAGAAGAAGCAGTATAATCAGTCCTCGCCAGAGGATCTATTCAACAAATTTATATCCGATTCCTTTTAAGGTTTTGATGTGATCGTTACCGATTTTCTCACGGAGCTTGCGGATGTGAACGTCGATGGTACGGTCGCCAACCACCACATTGTCGCCCCAAACCGAATAATAAATTTCTTCGCGGGTAAATACTTTGCCGGGTTTGGAAACCAGCAACGACAGCAATTCGAATTCTTTTCGCGGCAAAACCATTTCCTTTCCATCCTGAACGATCAGGTAACGTTCCTTGTCAATTACCAGAGTTCCGACAGTGACGGTATGACTGTTGTCAACAACGGGTGCCAGAGGTTCGCCAACGCCCGATGTTCTTTTCAGGAGCGCTTTTACCCTGCTAACCAGTACTTTCGGACGGATTGGTTTCGTGATATAATCGTCGGCGCCAGCTTCAAAACCGGCTATCTGCGAGTAATCTTCACCACGGGCAGTCAGAAAAGCAATCATGGTGTGCTTCAGTGTTGGAATTCTCCTGATTTCTTCGCAGGCGGCAATTCCATCCATTTCAGGCATCATTACATCCAGAATAATCAGGTCAGGAAGTGTACGTTCTGCTATCTTGATTGCTTCGGCGCCATTCTGTGCAG
>JAUYTA010000778.1 GCA_030695265.1 Bacteroidota bacterium | reverse complement strand
AAGCTTGCCGAAGAGGCGCCCGGTACTTTCCAGCACTCCATTCAAATTGCCAATCTGGCTGAAGCTGTAATCCACAAAATCGGTGGAAATCCGTTCCTTATTAGGGCTGGTGCACTTTATCATGATATTGGAAAAACCTTCGATCCTGAATTTTTCATCGAAAACCAGGCAGTTGGAATGAATCCGCACGACCAGATTGATCATTTGAAAAGTTCAGCAATTATTATCGACCATGTTGCAAACGGCGTTAAGCTTGCACGTAAATATGGTTTGCCCGAAATTCTGATATCATTTATCGAGACACACCACGGAACTACGCAAACCGACTATTTTTATAAAATGTATCAAATAGAAAATCCGAAGGAAAATGTAGATCGAAATATGTTTACCTATCCGGGGCCATTGCCGCAGAACAAAGAAACAGCCGTTCTGATGCTGATCGATGGAATTGAAGCTGCAACCCGCAGCCTGAAAGAAAAATCGGTCGACAATATTCGTGAAGTGATCGAAAAGATGGTGGAACAAAAAATTCAATCGAACCAATTGATCAATGCCGATCTGACTCTCAGGGAAATTACAATACTGAAAGTTACCCTGCTCGAAAAACTTGTCAACATTTATCATGTTCGGATAGAGTACCCGAAATAGTTCCAAGTTTCAGGCTTCGACAAGCTCAGCCACCGGCTGTTTGCCAGTTGATTATTGGATATTGATTATTGGTTATTGGAAATTTTTTGTTCCTTATTTTTTATTTGATATTTCTTATTTTTTAATTACAGAATTGTCTCATTTTCAAATTGCTTTTTTATGTCCGAACATTTTTACACCAGCATCGCGAAATACTACCAGCAAATTTTCCCTTTTAGTCCGGCGCAGATTAGTTTTTTAAAACAAGTGCTGCCATACAACGGGGCAAAAGTGCTGGACGTTGGTTGCGCCACCGGCGAATTATCGTTTGCGCTCACCCGGTTCGGTTTCCCGATCTGGGCATTCGATTTCGATGCCGAAATGATTGAAATGGCCCAAAATACAAAAGAGGAAGATACGATGTTCCCGGTTTTTGAGCAGTTGGATATGCGTCTCATCGAAGAACATTATCCAAAATCATTTTTTAATACCATTATTTGCTTCGGAAATACACTCGTGCATTTACTAACTGACGACGATATCCTGAAATTTGCAAAAGGCGCATATAAACTACTTTCTCCTGAAGGCAAACTCACCATCCAGATTTTAAACTATCAGTTTATTCTTGACGATCAAATAAAATCACTTCCTTTAATCGACAATGAACACATCTCCTTCGAACGTAATTATGCGTTTGACGGGGATTCTGATCTGATTGATTTCAATACCAAACTTACAGTGAAATCTACCGGTCAGGAAATTGCCAATTCGGTTAAACTGTATGCAATAAGGCAAAATAAACTTCAGGAATTGCTGGAAGAAGCAGGATTCGGATCATTCGAATACTTCGGAAGTTTCAAAGCTGAACCGCTGACTAAAACCAGTTTACCACTGATTGTTACTTGTCAGAAACAAAATAAATAACCAATACCCAATATTCAATACCCAATAACCAATTTTAAGGGCAAACTTGGAACCTGAAACCTGAAACTTGAAACTTAAATCCCATGAGCACAACCTACCTGATGCTGACCGTTGTTTTTGCAGTTGCATTTTTGCTTTTTCTGGTACTGAAATTAAAACTCAATGCCTTTATAGCACTTCTGATAACCAGCATGTTTGTTGGTGTTGCAACCGGAATGCCACTCGCCGGAATTCTTGAAAGTATTCAGAAGGGGATGGGCGGAACCCTGGGTTTTGTGGCCACAGTGGTAGGTTTGGGCGCTATTTTTGGTCAAATGCTCGAAAGTTCGGGCGGCGCGGAATCAATGGCGCGTTACCTCGTGAAAAAGTTTGGTGAAAAACGGGCGCCATTTGCCATGGTGTTAACCGGCTTTTTTATCGGTATTCCGGTTTTTCTTGATGTCGGTTTCATCATACTTGTTCCAATAGTTTATGCCCTTTCGCGCGACACCAAAAAGTCGGTTTTGTACTACGGAATTCCATTGCTGGCAGGACTTGCCGTTACCCATTCATTTATTCCGCCAACTCCCGGTCCGGTTGCTGTTGCCGAAATCATCAATGCCGAACTGGGTTATGTAATTCTTTGGGGGTTTATTCTGGGCTTGCCCATCGCCATTGTGGCCGGACCGGTTTTTG
>JAUYTA010000774.1 GCA_030695265.1 Bacteroidota bacterium | reverse complement strand
CAGCTTGTTCCAAAATCAATGTAAATCTAATACTAAACATAGAAATGCACTGATTTGATCGTTGAAAAATGAAGCTGGATGCTTGGTGTTCCAAATTTTGTAAATACAAACCTTAGCGGTTATAACAAGAAAAATGAAGCTTCGAAGGATATTGATACTGACCTCGCGTTTTTTTTGGGTCTTACTTTTATTTGTTGTTCTGTATTTTATCGCAGCATTCGTCTTGTCTAATATTCCAATCAATTCAGACTTTACGCAATGCGAAAAAGACGGTATTGAGATTTATATTTTAACAAATGGCGTGCATACCGATCTGGTCTTGCCGATCAGAAACAGATACAAAGAATGGTCTGCTGTGATACCTGTTGGCCACACTATCTCCAAAGACTCGCTGATGAATTATATTGCTTTTGGTTGGGGTGATAAAAAATTTTATTTGGAAACCCCGCTTTGGGCAGATCTGAAATTCAGCACGGCGTTTAACGCGCTCTTCTTGCCCAGCACCTCGGCTATGCATGTTACATTTTATAAACATATGTCGGAAAAAGAATATAGTAAAAAGATACGCATCAGCACCGAACAATATAAAAGCATGGTGCAGTACATCGAGGATAGTTTTCAAAAGAACAACGAAGGTGAATTTATACTCATCAAAAATCTTAGTTATGGTAGCGATGATTGTTTTTATGAGGCAAAAGGAACATTTAATCTATTTTACACTTGCAATACATGGACAAATGAAGGATTAAAACAGAGCGGATTAAGAGCATCTCTTTGGACCCCATTTGAAAGCACAATACTTGGTTACCATAATGATAAATGCGAGTCGTACGCCATGCCGGGGTTGTAGCATGTGGATACGAACACAGGTTTGTAAAGTTTAATATTTTGTGATATTTTATCCAATAAGTTCTGAACTCAATTTAATTTCAACTACTCATGCATATCTTTTATACTCCTGAAATTTCAGGAAACAATTATACGCTCGACGAAACCGAATCAAAACATTGTGTGCGGGTTTTGAGGCTCGAAAAGGGCGACCAAATTACTTTGGTAGATGGCCGCGGTGGGTTTTATACCGCCGAAATTACTTATCCAAATCCCAAACGGTGCATGGTAGATGTGATCAAATCGGAGCATAATTTTGGTATCCGAAATTATCAGGTTCACATTGCAATCGCACCCACAAAAAGCATTGAACGGATAGAATGGTTTCTGGAAAAAGCTACTGAAATTGGCATCAGCCGGGTAGCTCCGCTGCTTTGCCGGTATTCGGAACGCAAAGAAATAAAAGCTGACCGGCTGGAAAAAGTAATGATTTCGGCCATGAAACAATCGCTGAAAGCTTATTTGCCACAGCTTGATCCGCTCACCAAATTCAGTGATTTTATCTC
>JAUYTA010000766.1 GCA_030695265.1 Bacteroidota bacterium | reverse complement strand
AGTTGTGTATGAAGCAATAACTGTTTCAATTTTTCTGATTTGTCAGGCAATGGTAGGTTTGGATTAAAGAACCATGGGTTGTGAAAGATTCCGCGACCAATCATTATACCATCGACTCCATATTTTTTAGCATAATCAATTCCCTGAGATATTGAAATCACATCACCATTGCCTATAAACTTTGTTTCAGCACTAAGCTGATTCCTGATTTTTGCACCCTTTGCAATTTCATCCCAGTCGGCCAAACCTTCCGATTGCTGTTTTTGCATACGTCCATGAAGAATTACCGCGGCAGGTTTGGTTTCCATCAATGTTGACATCCATTTTTCGGTATCATGTGTTTTCAGTCCTGTTCTGGTCTTTACCGAAACGGGCAGATGAGTGGCTTCTTTGGTGGCCAGAATTATTTCTTTGGCCAGACTGGGCTGATCAATCAAAGCTGAACAGCAGCCATTTTTCACCACTTTCTTCACCGGACAACCCATGTTGATATCCAGTCCGTCGAAATCATATTTCTGGGTAATTTCACGTGCGATTTTGTAATACAATTCGGGTCTTTTTCCCCAAATCTGAGCTATAAGCCTGATATTCTTTTGTTTCAAGAGCTCTCTTTCCGATTCACTTACAAACAGCCGCTCTCCCACCCTGATTTTACCAACCGGATGGTTCATTCCATCAACCGAGGTGAATTCAGTGAAAAGGATGTGCAAATATTCAGGATCGGCCATACCGGCCACAATTTCGCGGAAGACAGTATCCGTTACATCTTCCATTGGGGCAAGCGCAAAAAATGGTTTAGGAAGTAATTCCCAGAAATTGGACATATAAAATAAAAATTTAGACTGATCATGAATCAGATGACACAAGATTGGAATTATTTGACAAACTGAAACTCTTTCGGTAAACCTGCCGGTTACCAAATTTTCGGTTGGTCTTCAGTAAAAAGCTTTGTTTATCTTCCTCTGTCCCGTTCTTCACTTCGCAACAAACCTGCGAACAGTAATTTTCGTATTTGCCTGCACATTCGGTACATTGAATAAACAGCAAATGGCAAAGGTTATTGGCACAGTTTACATGCATGTCGCATGGTTGTCCGCATTGGTGACAATGAGCGATCACCTGTCCGTTAACGGTTTCGCCCATTCGCTCGTCGAACACAAAATTTTTACCAATAAAATTTGGTTCCAGATTTAGTTGTTTGATCTTTCGGGCATATTCAAGAATACCTCCATGTAATTGGTTCACATCCTTAAATCCATGATGTTTCAGGTAAGCGCTGGCTTTTTCACATCTGATTCCACCAGTGCAATAAAGTAAGATCTTACGGTCTTTCTTATCAGCAAGCATTTCAGTAACCAAGGTAATTTCTTCCCGAAATGTATCGACTTCAGGACGTATTGCACCCTTAAAGTGGCCAATCTCTGATTCATAATGGTTTCGCATATCAACAACAATGTTTTCACCCGAACCTACCATTTCATGGAATTCAAGCGCGGTCAGGTGTTTGCCAACATTGGTTACGTCAAAAGCGTCATCGTTTAACCCGTCAGCCACCAATTTTGGACGAACTTTGATTGCAAGTTTATAGAATGACTTCCCATCATCCTCAATGGCATATTTTATTGGAATCTGGTCAAAAATCGGATATTTCTTCAGACTGTTGAAAAAAGCCTCTAAATTTTCTTCCGGAACACTCATTTGGGCATTGATCCCTTCTCTCGCAATATAAATCCGGCCAAAACAATTGAGTTCCGACCAGTCCCGATAAAGCTGGTCTCTTAATGACTGAGGTTCATCCAACATAAAGTACCGATAAAATGAGATGGTCCTTCTTCTAAACATTTCCGCATAAAGCTTCAATTTTAATTCTTCGCTGTTAATTTTATTGTATAAATACATTTAATCTATTTTTTTCGGCAAATATAATAACTCCGGAAGCAAAAATAAGACATACAGGTCTGTTTATCTCGTACGACTTTAAAACTTCATAAAAAAGGAATCTTTTCTGGAATTCGGACAATACATCTATTGAAAATATTCATTTCATATTATAAAACATACACGTAAATTTTATGCATTGAAAAACAGTCGGTTATAAAATGAAATTCTTAAACTATTTTTCAACATTAACAAATTCTTAAAAAGATATAAAAAGAGTTAATAAATAACTCTTATATTAGCACCGCAATA
The DNA here is from genome assembly GCA_030695265.1 of Bacteroidota bacterium. Taxonomy (GTDB): domain Bacteria; phylum Bacteroidota; class Bacteroidia; order Bacteroidales; family Prolixibacteraceae; genus Aquipluma. Next base: position 3,758 of record JAUYTA010000766.1, on the reverse strand, counting down.
AAATATTGGAATTCCTTTTCTCTTTTAACCAATATCTATTTCCGATCGAACTAAACTAAATTTGAAACAAAGGATTATCAGGCTCTGATAATCCTTTTTCTTTGAATGGTTAAGCATTCTTTTTTAAGTATTAAAAAAAAATCATCCATATTTATACAACCCGGATGATTTTATATGGTATTCTTTTTAAAATGTAACATCGAAAATTTCCTCTGAATTACTTCAAAAGAATTAAGAAACAGATATCAAAAATTCAACTTGTTTCTTTCAGATAAAAGTAAAGAATAAACGAATGCTAATTGGATAAATCGTCAAAATCAAGATTGGTATAATCTTTTGAAAAGGATGCGACCTCGAGTTCATTTACTTCAGGAGTTGTAGCCACTTTTTCGTAAACTGGAATGATTTCAGAATCATAATCATCAACTTGATTTTGATCGATGAAAGAAACCACTTCCTGCAATCCATCAATAAATTTTTCAAAATCTTCTTTGTACAAAAAAATCTTGTGTTTTTCAAAATGAAAGTTGCCATCCTGCTCGAATCGTTTTTTACTTTCAGTAATAGTGAGATAAAATTCGTCTCTTCTTGTTGATTTCACATCAAAAAAATAGGTTCTTTTCCCAGCTCTGACAGCCTTTGAATAGATTTCTTCCCTGAATTTACTGTCATTTTCAAACTTTTCTTCATTTTTTCCAAAATCTTCCATCTTGCAATTTTTAAGTTTATTCCATTCTTACCAGTTCAAATATAAAAAATATATTTGAGAAATAATAAAAAATGTTAACAAACACTTAAACATAAAATGAATTTAATTTCTAGAAATCTTACCAACTATTTCCCGGCATAGTATTAAAAAAAACTGTTATCCATTTCTTTTAGCGGCAAGAAGGGTATTGAGCAAAAGTGAAACCCTGGTCATAGGCCCAACTCCGCCGGGAACGGGAGTAATATACGAACATTTTGGCGCAACTTCGTCGAACTTTACATCACCCTTCAGTCGCCAGCCTGATTTGGTTTCAGGAGCAATAACGCGAGTTGTTCCAACATCAATAACAACAGCGCCTTCTTTTACCATGTTGGCTTTAATGAATTCGGGCGAACCCAACGCAGCAATAAGAATATCTGCGTCGGCACATACCTTTTCCAGATCTTTGGTTTGACTATGTGCAACGGTTACGGTGGCATTTACTCCTTTCTGAGACATTAAAATGCTCAATGGCCGACCTACAATATTACTTCTACCAACAATCACGCAGTTTTTTCCTGAAGTAGGAATCTGATATCTCTTTAATAGTTCCACAATTCCATAGGGGGTTGCCGATAAAAAAGTTGGAATTCCGAGAACCAATCTACCGACATTTATTGGATGGAAACCATCAACATCTTTACTCGGATCAATTGCTTCAATTATTCTTTTTTCTGAAATATGCTTTGGCAATGGCAATTGAACGATAAAACCATCTAAATCCGGATCATTGTTTAATTCATGGACTTTCGCGATCAACTCGTCTTCCGTCACATTGTTTTCAAAACGAACCAGGGAAGAACGAAAGCCTACCTCTTCGCAATCCTTTATTTTAAAGGCGACGTAGGTTTCACTCCCCCCATCGTGTCCAACCAGAACTGCAGCAAGATGAGGAGCCCTTTTACCCTCCGAAACCATCTGTTTTACTTGTTCGGCAATCTCCCCTTTAATGTCTTCTGCCGTCTTTTTTCCGTCAATTAATATCATTTTATCAGTATTTTTGATTTATCGTCTTGGGCCAGCATTGCCCATCATCTTCTTCATGTTTTTTCCTTGCGACACAACCTGCATCATTTTTCGGGTTTCAGCAAACTGTTTTATCAGCCTGTTTACTTCCTGAACATCTGTACCCGAACCATCAGCAATACGTTTGCGGCGGGAACCGTTCAAAACGCCTGGATTCTCCCTTTCTTCAACAGTCATTGAATAAATGATTGCTTCGATGTGTTTAAATGCATCATCTTCAATCTGAACATCTTTTAATGCCTTGCCCATTCCCGGAATCATTGCAGCAAGATCTTTAAGATTTCCCATTTTTTTTATCTGCTGAATCTGTTTCAGAAAATCGGTGAAACTGAATTGATTTTTAGCCAGTTTCTGCTGAAGTTTCTTTGCTTCTTCTTCGTCAAATTGTTCCTGTGCTTTTTCAACCAGCGAAACGATATCACCCATTCCAAGGATACGGTCAGCCATACGTTCAGGATGAAAATTATCAAGAGCGTCCAGTTTCTCACCGGTTCCGACAAACTTAATAGGCTTATCTACCACCGAACGGATTGAAAGTGCAGCTCCACCGCGGGTATCTCCATCAAGTTTTGTCAATACTACTCCGTCAAAATCAAGCCGGTCATTAAATTCCTTTGCAGTGTTTACAGCATCCTGTCCGGTCATTGAATCAACTACAAACAAAATCTCATGAGGCTTCACCGCATCCTTGACAGCGCTGATCTCGTTCATCATTTGCTGATCGATGGCCAAACGACCTGCGGTATCGATTATCACAACATCATTGCCCTGCATTTTTGCATGACGAATGGCCTCCAATGCGATTTTGACAGGATTTAAATTGCCGTCTTCAGTATAAACCGACACATTTATTTGTCCGCCTAAAACTTTAAGCTGTTCAATTGCCGCAGGACGATAAACATCACAAGCGACCAGTAATGGATTTTTGCCCTTCTTGCTCTTCAACATTTTCGCAAGTTTTCCTGCAAAAGTTGTTTTACCCGACCCCTGAAGACCTGCAATTAATATAACAGCCGGACTTCCTTTAAGATTGATATCGACAAATTTTCCGCCCATCAACTCCGCCAGTTCATCGTGAACTATTTTCACCATTAGCTGACCAGGCTTGAGAGCATTGAGAACATCCATCCCCAATGCTTTTTTTCGTACACTTTCAGTAAATGTTTTTGCTATCTTGAAATTAACGTCGGCATCAAGCAACGCACGACGAACCTCTTTTAGGGTTTCAGCAATATTGATTTCGGTAATCCTTCCCTGACCTTTCAGGAGTTTGAACGACCGTTCCAGTTTTTCATTCAGATTCTCAAACATATCTTTTCAGGCAATTTAATATTGGGTAAATGATTTTTGCAAAATTATAAAAATATGGCAAAGGGCTCTTCAAACAGAAAAAATTATAAAAATCCGTTTTTAGAGGGTTACCTTTTCCTGTTTTTAGGAATTAATAAGTAAACGGTCTAATTGCTGTTGTAACTTTGAAATATGGGAAATCGTTGTTCAGATTATTACGGTCTTATATTTAATTGTCCGATAGGATTCGAATCATTGGATTGCGGATACAAAAGAATTAGACAGTTGCCTTTAAAAGAAAGGATATCGTATGTTAATATACTGACAGAGGCAAAAAAAAAGAATTTGATAAAGAAACATCAGAAATGTCTTCTGGTCAGAGAAAAAAAGACCCTTTTTCACGAATCACAATAATGTAGATTTATAGGGAGCCAATTGGCTCCCTTCTACTTTTCACCAATTCACTGCTGATATTTATCGAAATCAGGCCTCCGAATATTACCACAAAGTTAAATCTTGCTTGTTAGTTGTTTTTTTTATCGAAAAAAAAATCATCGTTAGTTCTTAAATAAATACTTGATATTTATACAATTACAATGAGTACATAGAAAATAAAAATACTTCTCTTCAAAAAATAAATCGTTAATGCAATAAATAAAACTGGTTTTGAATATTTTTTGTTTTAAGTTTGTAA
>JAUYTA010000765.1 GCA_030695265.1 Bacteroidota bacterium | reverse complement strand
AAAATCATCGAACATTCACTGGGCGAAAATGTGACTTCTTTTGCCGGGGTTCCTTCGTGGTACCTGGTTTTATTCCAACGCGTTTTGGAAGTTACCGGCAAAAGCAATATTCTGGAAGTCTGGCCCAATCTGGAAGTTTTTACGCATGGAGGTGTGAAATTTGAACCTTATAGGGAACAATACGAAAAGCTAATGCCTGGAAACCAGATGCATTATATGGAAACTTATAATGCTTCGGAAGGATTTTTTGGAATTCAGGATGAGCCGGACAAAAAAGATATGTTGCTGATGCTCGACTACGGAATTTACTACGAATTTATTCCGATGGATAAATTTCGAAGCGACACGCCGATGGTCATTTCTCTTCAGGAGGTTGAAATCGGGAAAAACTATGCCATGGTAATTACCACGAATGGCGGATTATGGCGATATGTAATTGGTGATACCATCAGGTTTACTTCACGAAGTCCGTATAAATTTTTGATTACCGGCAGAACCAAACATTTTATAAATGCTTTTGGAGAAGAACTGATTATCGACAATGCTGAAAAAGCATTTCAGATTGCCTGCGAGCGAACCGGAGCCATTATTTCTGAATATACCGGTGGGCCGATCTATATGAACGATAACCAGAAAGGGGCTCATGAGTGGGTCATCGAGTTTGAAAAGTTACCACGCGATTTGGAACATTTCATTTCCCTGTTCGATGGGGCCTTGAAGACCATTAATTCGGATTATGAAGCCAAACGGCACAAAAGCCTCAGCCTTGAAATGCCACATGTTATTATTGCCAAAAAAGGTCTTTTTTATGAGTGGATGAAAAAAAGAGGAAAAGTTGGAGGTCAGAACAAAATACCACGCCTGTCAAACGACCGGCAATACCTCGATCAGTTAATCGAATTGAATAATTCTTTGTAAACTTTTCGGAATAGTCAAAAGTTCGGTGTATTATTCCGTATTTTGGATCAAATTTTTAAAACTATCAAAATGCATATTGCTTTAGCCGGAAATATTGGAGCGGGAAAGACCACTTTGACCGAATTACTCTCGAAACATTATAAATGGGTTGCCCATTATGAAGATGTTGATGAAAATCCTTATTTGAATGATTTTTATGAAGACATGCAACGTTGGTCGTTCAACCTGCAGATTTACTTTCTTAACAGCCGGTTTAAACAAGTGGTCGATATTCGGAATTCATCAAAAACGGTGATTCAGGATCGTACCATATATGAAGATGCGGAGATTTTTGCACCCAACCTGCACGCCATGGGACTGATGTCAACGCGTGATTTTAACAACTACCATTCTCTTTTCCAGATGATGACGAAGTTCGTTCAGGCTCCTGATTTGCTCATTTATCTTCGTGCTACGGTTCCTACGCTGGTTCATCAGATTCAGAAACGCGGGCGCGATTACGAAAATTCCATCAGGATTGATTACCTGAAACAACTGAACGAACGTTACGAAGCCTGGGTGAACCGCTACAAAGCCGGTAAATTGCTGATCATTGATGTTG
>JAUYTA010000764.1 GCA_030695265.1 Bacteroidota bacterium | reverse complement strand
ATAAAGAAGACCAAACCAATAACCTTCAGCTAAAAACTGACTTGTGTGTTCAGGCAGAAGCATTGAAAGACAGCACCGACTGGAAGAAAACGGCTGACGAATTTATTAACATTCAGAAAGCCTGGAAAGAAATCGGACCGGTTCCACGTAAATATTCCGATGTTATCTGGAAACGTTTCAGGGCTGCCTGCGATCATTTCTTCGAAAATAAATCGAAACATTTTTCTTCGATTGATGGAGAACAGGCAGACAACCTCAAAAGGAAAAAAGCGCTTCTGGAAGAAGTAAAAAGCTTTGTGCTGAGCGGCGATGACAGCGCTGATTTGGATAAACTGAAAGAATTTCAACGCTCGTTTACCGAAATTGGCCATGTTCCGTTCAGAGACAAAGATGCCATCCAAAATGAGTTCCGTGATGTGATTAACCATCATTTCGACTCATTGCGCATTGACGAAAAACGTCGTAACCTGATGAAATTCAAGAACAAAGTGGCAGGCAATACTTCTTCAGGAAAAGGCCAAAACAAAAACCGGTTTGAACGCGAAAAATATATGACCAGGTTGAAACAAATGGAAACAGACCTTGCATTGCTTGACAACAACATCGGTTTCTTTGCCAATACCAAAAATGCCGAAGCTTTGATTGGCGACGTAAACCTGAAAATTGAAAATACAAAAGAAAAAATCGAATTCCTTAAAGAGAAAATCCGAATCATGGATTCAATGGAAGACGATGAATAGCATCATAAAAAACCCGCTTTCTTCGAGCGGGTTTTTTATTGTTATAAAAGGATTAAATTCTCATACATTTTTTAGCGGTAAGTTTTATTAATTAACTTTGCACGCTTTTAAGAACATTTAAAATATACCATCTTGTCAGCAACCAGATACATATTTGTAACAGGAGGAGTTACTTCATCGCTCGGTAAAGGAATTCTAGCAGCATCGCTTGCTAAACTGCTCCAATCCAGAGGTTATTCTGTAACGATTCAGAAATTAGACCCATATATTAACGTTGATCCGGGAACGTTGAACCCTTATGAACATGGTGAATGTTTTGTGACCGATGACGGAGCAGAAACAGATCTGGATCTTGGTCATTACGAACGGTTTCTGAATGTTCCTACCTCGCAGGCCAACAATGTTACCACCGGAAGGATTTATCAATCAGTTATTAACAAAGAACGTCGGGGCGATTATCTTGGAAAAACAGTTCAGATCATTCCCCACATTACCGATGAAATTAAACGGAAAATTAAAATTCTGGGATCAAAGGGCAAGTACGACATTGTTGTTACCGAAATTGGCGGAACGGTTGGCGATATTGAATCGCTTCCATACATAGAGGCAGTTCGTCAGTTGAAATGGGAACTGGGGCCACACGCGCTGGTCATTCATTTAACACTGGTTCCTTTTCTGGCAGCAACAGGCGAGTTGAAAACCAAGCCAACCCAGCATTCAGTAAAATTATTACTTGAAAACGGGGTTCAGCCTGATGTATTGGTTTTACGGACCGAGCACGAACTTGGAACGGACTTGCGTAAAAAGGTAGCCCTTTTCTGCAATGTTGCCATCGATGCGGTTATTCAATCCATTGATGTGGCAAGCATTTACGAAGTTCCGAACAAGATGCTAGAACAGCATTTGGATGAAATCGTATTGCGCAAAATGGGTCTTCCGCTGAAAGATGAACCAAAGTTGGACGACTGGAATGATTTCCTGAAAAAACTAAAAAAGCCGACTTCGGAAATAGAAATTGGCCTGGTTGGCAAATATGTTGAATTACAGGATGCCTATAAATCAATTGTTGAGGCATTGCTCCACGGTGGGGTAATGAATTTATGCAAGGTAAAAATTCGCTGGATACATTCAGAAAAAATTACTCCTGAAAATGTTGAAAAGAAACTGGAAGGACTAAAAGGCATCATTGTGGCTCCGGGTTTTGGACACCGCGGTATTGAAGGTAAAATTATTGCCACACAATATGTAAGGGAACACGACATTCCTTTCTTCGGAATTTGCCTTGGAATGCAAATCGCTGTGATTGAGTTTGCCCGCAATGTACTTGGCCTGGCGTCAGCCGATTCTACGGAAATGAATGAGCAAACCGATTGCCCTGTAATCGACCTGATGGAAGAACAAAAAGGGGTGACGGAAAAAGGCGGAACCATGCGGCTTGGGGCCTACAAATGTCACATTGTTGACAAAAATACCAATATCTACAGGGCATACAATAAATTGGAGTTCAAGGAAAGGCATCGGCATCGGTACGAATTCAACGATCAGTATATAACTGATTTTGAAGCCGCCGGAATGAAAGCCACAGGCCGGAACCCTGATACCAATCTCGTTGAAGTTATTGAAATTCCTTCGCACAAATGGTTTGTCGGAGTGCAGTTTCATCCGGAATATAGCAGTACAGTTGTAAAACCACATCCGTTGTTTGTTGCTTTTATTAAAGCTTCACTCGGAAAATAATTAAATTTTATATGGATAGGAATACGGTTATAGGTGTAGCCCTTATTTTTACGATACTGATAGGGTTCAGCTATTTTAATAAACCCTCGGAAGAGCAGCTGACCGCTGCAAAACGTACCCGCGATTCGATTGAATTGCTGCGCATTGAACAGCAAAGGGAAATAGCAACTGCAGCAAAACTAGATGAAATACAGGCTTCAGCAGCAGTACCATTACAAAACGATAGTCTGACTTCGGATCAGGACAATGCGCTAAAGGAAAAATTTGGTGTCTTCGCAGCTGCTTCTGTTGGTCAGGAAAAGTTTTATGTGATCGAAAATAACCTGATAAAGGTTACTTTGTCGAACAAAGGTGGCCGCATTTATTCGGTAGAACTGAAAGATTTCAAAACCCATGATCAAAAGCCTTTGATTCTGTTTGAAGGAAACAGCAGTAAATTCGGAATGAATTTCTTTGCTCAGAACCGCAGTATCGAAACGGAATCTTTCTATTTTATTCCTTCTGATTCGGCTGCCAATCAGGCGGTAACCGGTCCTGTTGTAAAAAAAGGAAAAGAAGGCAATGAGAAGTTTAATTCAGAAAATAAAGGCGACTCAATTATTTTTTCGATGAAATTTTTTGCCGGCGATGGGAAGTACCTTGAGTATAAATACAAACTCAGCTACAACTCTTACCTTGTTGGTTTCGAGGTGAATACAAGTGGAATGAGCAATGTGATTACCACCAATTCTAATTACCTGAATTTCAACTGGAATATTAACGTTCCGCGTCAGGAAAGGAAATCGCAATACGGCGAAGACAGCTATACCACCATTCACTATAAATATCTGGATGATGCAGCTGATAATCTTTCAACCGGAAAATCTGAAGCAGAAAGCCTTCGCACCAAAACAAAATGGATCAGTTTTAAACAGTTGTTCTTTTCATCGGCTATAATTGCTGACGAATCATTTCCAACTGCCGATATCAAGACTGAACTGACAAAAGAAGATCCGCTTTACCTTGGTAATTTTAATGCCGACATTGCTTTACCTTATGACGGAAAGGATTCGGAAAGCATTAAAATGAAGTTTTACTTCGGCCCGAACCATTACAATACGTTGAAACAATACGATCAGTCGTTGGAAAGCCTTATTAATCTGGGGTATGTCGTTATCCGTCAGGTCAATCAGTGGCTGATCATTCCAACTTTTAATTTTTTACGAAATTACATCGACAACTTTGGAATTATCATTCTGTTACTGACCATCTTTATTAAACTGTTGATTTTTCCGTTCACCTATAAATCGTACCATTCTCAGGCTAAAATGAAAGCGCTGAAACCGGAGATCGATGAGATTAACGAGAAATTCAGCAAGGATAAAGCCATGGAGAAACAACAGGCAACAATGGCTTTGTACAAAAAAGCAGGTGTGAACCCGATGGGCGGATGTTT
>JAUYTA010000762.1 GCA_030695265.1 Bacteroidota bacterium | reverse complement strand
ACAGACAGAAAAAAATCTGTTGAAAGCATTTGCAGGTGAATCGCAGGCCCGCAATCGTTATGAGTTTGCAGCAAAAGTTGCACAGAAAGAAGGATTGGAGCAAATTGCCGCCCTCTTTTTGGAAACTGCAGAGAATGAACGTTCACATGCCAAGCAATTTTTCAAGCAATTAGAAGGACGTATGGTTGAAATTACTGCCACCTATCCGGGCGGAAAAATTGGCACGACGCTGGAAAACCTGAAAGCTGCCGCTGATGGCGAAAACGAAGAGTGGTCAGAATTATATCCTGAATTTGCCCGAATTGCCGATGAAGAGGGATTCAAACGGATTGGTGTATTGTTTCGGTCGATTGCCAAAATTGAAAAAGCCCACGAAGAACGCTACCGCAAATTGTACCAAAACCTAGAAGAAGGAAAAGTATTTGAGCGCGAAGGAAAAGTTGTATGGAAATGCCGTGTTTGCGGATTCCTGCACGAATCGGCCAAACCTCCATTGAAATGCCCTGTTTGCGAACATTCACAAGCATATTTCGAAATTGAAGCTGATAATTTTTAAAGAGAGACCAACCACAGATTACTCAGATTGACACAGATTATAATCTGCGTAAATCTGAGTAATCCGTGGTGATAAAAAAGAAGATTACTAAATCTTGAAATTTCAATCTGGAACATCAAGTCAGAGATGCTCTAAGTTTACCTTATTCATTTACAGAACAGGGAGTTGCCATGTTGTTCCGAATTTCAGTTACCATGACGAAATAATCATCAGACAAGAAAATAAAATACCTCGCATACGCATTTGATTCAATACGAATGATCAAGACCCTATTTCATCCTTTCTTCCCATTTTTCAGGATTCTGATACGTGCAGAAAACAGCTTTTATACTTACTGTTTTTTGTTGTTCAAGTATTTGGTAATGTATTGCGTATGGGAATTTTTTAACTTTCATGCAACGTATTTCATCGTACCTGACTGCGAATAAAGTATAGTTCTTCTTTAAAAAGTCAAAATGCTGGTCAACCATATTAAAAAAATGTTTCCCTAAACCATTTTGCTTTTGGTTGTAATAATCTACGGCCTTTTGTATGTCTTCAAATGCTTCAGGTTCAATATCAATAATATATTTTTTTAGCATTTAATTTTGTTTTTTACTTCGTCCCATTTTAAAGGTCTGGAAGGATCCGTTTCACTGGCTTTAATTCTTTTGCGGACGATTTGTTTCTGTTCTTCAGGTATTACAAAATCTTCAATCGTTTCAATTTCTTTTACAAAAGAAATACTTTTCATAAGCTCAATAAAAAGGGACTCTTTATTATCTGGTATGGTGACAGCAATTTGTTTCATGGTGGTTGTAATTTTAGAGTGCCATACAATATTGTCAAAAAGCAGTAAAATTTTTATGCTTCTAACTGCCCAATTTTTTATCAAATCTAGTAAAATTTTACTTCAGAATTTTAATTCTTTCCATAGCTTCCAGCACATTGGCCCGGTCGGCAAATGCTGAAAAGCGGAAATAACCTTCGCCCGACGGACCAAATCCGGAGCCGGGTGTACCGACAACATTCGCTTCGTTCAGCAGCTTGTCGAAGAAATCCCATGATTTCATGCTGTTCGGAGTTTTAACCCAAACATAAGGCGCATTCACACCACCAAACACGGTGAATCCGGTTTCTTTCAGACTTTCAAGCATGATGCGGGCATTTTCGATGTAATAATTAACCACTTCCTTTACTTGCTTTTTACCTTCTTCGGAATAAATTGCAGCTGCTGCTTTCTGCACCGGATAAGAAACTCCGTTGAATTTGGTAGTATGGCGCCGGTTCCAAAGCGGTTTTACCGGATGGGCATTTCCTTCGCTGTCGTATGCTTTCAGTTCTTTTGGAATAACTGTAAATGCGCAACGTGTCCCGGTGAAACCGGCGGTTTTCGAGAAGCTCCGGAATTCGAGTGCAACCTCTTTTGCACCTTCAATTTCAAATATCGAACGGGGAATCGAATCGTCTGTAATGTACGATTCATAAGCTGCATCGTACAGAATAATGCACTTATTGGCGTGGGCATAATCCACCCATTTTTTTAGTTCTTCCTTGCTGGCAACAGTTCCGGTTGGATTGTTCGGATAGCAAAGGAAAATCAGGTCAGGTCGTTCGGTTGGCAATTCAGGAATAAAACCGTTTGCCTCGTTGCAGGGCATGTAAATAATTCCGTCGAAATAACCATTGCTTTGCATCGTGCCTGTTTTGCCCGACATAACGGTAGTATCGGCATAAACCGGATAAACAGGGTCGCAAATCGCAATTTTGTTGCCGGCACCAAATATTTCCTGAATGTTTCCGGTATCGCATTTCGAACCGTCTGACACGAAAATATCGTCGGCAGAAATATCAACTCCGCGGTTTTGGTAATCGTTCAAAGCAATGGCATCGCGCAGGAAATCGTAGCCTTGTTCCGGTCCGTAACCTTTGAAGGTGGCAGCGTTGGCCAATTCTTCAACACCTTCGTGAAAAGCCTTTATTACTGCCGGAACCAGCGGTTGTGTAACATCGCCGATCCCCATTCTGATGATGTTTTTATCAGGGTTGGCTGCTGCAAATTCGCGCACTCTTCTTCCAATTTCGGGGAACAAATATCCCGCCTGAAGTTTCAGGTAATTCTCGTTAATCAATGCCATTGTATGTTGTTTTAAAGTGATTTTAATTTTAAGGAACGGCCAAAGTTATAAATTTTATTTTTGGATGCTTTTGGGCTTTGCGAAACGGGTGCAGTCCTGATCAATAAATCTGATTGAACTTCGCTTTTACAATCTCTTTCACTTCCTGCATGTCGATTTTCCGTCCCAGTTCCTTTTCTATGGAGGTAACTCCGTAGGTGATGAACCCACATGGATTGATGTAGTTGAAATAGCGCATGTCGGTATTCACATTCAGCGCAAAACCGTGCATCGAAACATACCGGCTGATACGAACACCGATCGCACTTATTTTTCGGGATTTTGCCGGAATGGTGGGATCTAACCAAACGCCGGTGGCTCCATCTTTCAGTCCGCCTTCCAGACCGTATTCTGCAATGGTTTGAATAATGGCCTGCTCCATTTTGAAAATGAAGTCTTTCACTCCGATTTTGTAGTTTTCAAGATCAATAATCGGGTAGCCAACCAATTGGCCGGGACCATGATAGGTAATGTCGCCGCCGCGATTGATTTTGTAATAAACGGCATCAATCTTTTTGAGGAAATCACCGTTGATGAGCAGGTTGTGTTCGTCGCCGCTTTTACCAAGCGTGTAAACGTGCGGATGCTCAACCAACAAAAAACGATTGATATCGCTGCTTTTTTTGTTCTCGAGTTTATCGGCAACCACCCGGGCATGTATCGTTTCCTGATAATCCCAGCATTCTTTGTAGTCTTTCTGACCGAGGTCTTCGTAGTTAAAATTTGCCATTTTACTTAAAGTAATACTTTTGAGTTTCAAGTTTTAAACCACATAGGCACATAGGACACATCTTTTTATGTGTCCTATGTGCCTATGTGGTTATTTGATTTGTTCTTTTCCATAACGGAATTCTAAAATTCCAATGATAGATAAATCTTCGTCTAATTCGGGCCAGTTTAATCCGGTCCCGCCACATATTATTTCAATGTTACTGACTTGTGATTTTCTTTAAATCTCCTTTCATGCCTTTACATGTGCATCTGCCCGATACGATGACCTTACCAGCGGACTGCTTTCCACAAAAGAAAAACCCTTTTCGAGTCCGATTGTTCGGTAGCGTTCAAATTGTTCCGGAGTAATGTATTCTTTTACCTGAATGTGAGCCAGTGTTGGCGCCAGGTATTGTCCGATGGTCATCACTTTGCAGCCAACTTCCCGAAGGTCGTCCATTACCTGCAACACTTCGGGTTCTGTTTCGCCCAGACCGAGCATAATGCCCGATTTGGCAATAACTCCGGAAGCTGCAATAAAGCGAATCACATCAAGACTGGTGCGGTATTTAGCTGCACTGCGAATCTCCGGGGTCAATCTTTCCACTGTTTCCATATTGTGCGAAATCACTTCCGGGCCGGCTTCTATTACTTTCTGAATCAGCTCTGTTTTCCCCTGAAAATCGGGAATCAGCACTTCAATGCTTGTTTCAGGATTAAGCTTTTTTACCTCCTGAATGGTTTCAGCCCAAAAACCGGCTCCCAAATCAGGCAAATCGTCGCGGTCAACCGAGGTGATCACAGCATGTTTCAGTTGCATGACGCGCACGGATTCTGCTATGCGTTTGGGTTCTTCGGCATCAGGAGCAAAAGGCTTTCCGGTTGTTACTCCACAGAATTTACAGTTTCGGGTGCAAATGTCGCCCAAGATCATAAAAGTGGCGGTTCCCCTGTTCCAGCATTCGCCAATATTGGGGCAATTTCCGCTGGTGCATATTGTGTGAAGCTGGTGTTCGGCAACCAGATTTTTAACCTTCGAATAACTTTCGCCTTTGGGCATTTGCATTTTCATCCACCGTGGAAGCCGTTCCCTTCCTTTCATTTCTGTTGTCATCGGGTACAAATTTTCGCAAAATTACTTTTTAAAACCGTACTAAGTAATAGGCACAATATAATGTTGTATTATTCTTTTTGGTATAAAAAATTAGAATGGAACGCGGATTATCGCTGATCTGGCTGATTCCAACGGATTTTAATTCCGACAAGTCGGAATGATTTTCACACATTACACTCTTATCATTCATGCTTGCATGAATAGAAATCCGTTTATAATCCATATTGAATTTCTAATCTGCGATTATCCGCTTAATCAGTTGTAATCCGCGTTCTATTCTTTTTGAGAAATATGGCACTTTATTTTTCAATTCTTTACTTCGGGTCAATTTCTGCCATAAATCTCAGATTTACCGGTCGCGAAAGCTTTTGATTGTTATTTTTGTAGTTCAATTTTTAAAAAGCTTTCATGAAGACTTTGGTCTGGATCATATTTCTGTTGGCGCCTGTGGTAGTTTGGGGGCAAAATACTGACGTACAGAATATGTCAATTCTGGCCAGTCAGTATTATCAGAACAAGGAGTTTGGAAAGGCTGCCGAACTTTACGAGCAATTGTATTCAAGCACCAAATCTGAAGGATATTTCAATATTTACCTCGATTGTCTGTTGGGCATTCCGGATTTTGACAAAGCGGAGAAGGAGATCAGGAAAGGGATTCGGGGAAATTCAGCCGATTCATACTGGTATATTCAGTGGGGTTTCCTGAAAAAGGCGCAGGGTCAGGTAGCCGAATCGGAAAAAATGTACGAAAAGGCGATTTCATTGCTCTCAAATAATCCGGCAACATTTCAGAATTTATCCAACCAGTTTATTAACCGGCGTGAATTTGCTTATGCCGAAAAGGTTTATGTGAAAGGCAGGGCTGGAAATCCCGGCCTGTTTAACTACGAACTTGGGCGTATTTATTATTACCTCCGCAACTACGATGCGATGTTGAACGAATACCTGGAATGGTCGAAGCAAAATGAAACCAACCTTGAAATTGTAAAAAGCAATCTTCAATCGGTTTTGTCGGTTGACAACGAACAGGAAATCAGCAATCAAATGAAAACCTATATCCTGAAGCGAATACAGGCAGATCCCGCACAGATTTTATATACCAGGCTGCTAATTTGGTTATTCATTCAGGATAAAAATTTTACAGCAGCCACACGACAGGCCATTTCGCTTGATAAGAGAACGGGCATGGAAGACGGCAATATTTTCGCAATGGCAAATGTGTCGGCCACCAATAAAAATTACGATGAGGCGGTAAAAGCATACGATTATCTGATCAGTAAAGGGAAGCGGGCGGAATACTATAATTTGGCCAGTCAGCAACGGATGCAAATGTATTACACCCGTTTTGTGGAATACGGAACGCTGGATTTGACACAAGCCAATGCGTTGAAAGAACAATTTTCACAAGCATTTACCATTCTGGGTATTTCTCCTGAAACCTCCGGACTTCAGACACAATATGCCCATTTGCTGGCTTTTTACCTCGACAAACCTGCTGAAGCCATTCAGGTTTTAACAGAAGGATTGGTTTTAAAAGGAATCAATCAGCAACAAATATCGCTGATGAAGGCTGAATTGTCGGATATTTACGTTTATTCGGGCGACCTTTGGGAAGCGGTGATCACTTATTCGCAGGTAATTGAAAGCAACAAAAGCAATTTGCTTGCCGACGATGTGAAGTTCAAAAAGGCCAAGCTGGGTTATTACATGGGAAATTTTGCGTGGGCAAAAGCGCAGCTCGATGCGTTGAAAGCCAGCACTTCGAAACTGATTGCCAACGATGCCATGGAACTGGCTCTTTTTATCAGCGAGAACATGGAAGATGATTCGGTCGCGATTCCGCTGCAAATGTTTGCCCGTGCCGATCTGCATTTATTCCGCAACCATTCTGCAAAAGCATTGACAACACTCGA
>JAUYTA010000756.1 GCA_030695265.1 Bacteroidota bacterium | reverse complement strand
CCGATAAATTATTTTAATGACTTTAGTGAAGAATCAGTTGACGTGGCATCCATGTCGAATGACGAGACTGATGAAACCGGAATTTTTTGTTCCGAAAATGGCCAGTTAATGGCAATGACAACACATGCGTTGCACCATCATCTCGAAATTGATCCGCAGAAAGCTACTGAAATGCTTATAGCGCGGGCGGTTCGTAAAATGATTTGTTTTGGCGCCATTCCTGAAGCAGTGAGTTCTTTCCTTTACCATATCAACATTGCCGATCCGAACGGCCAGTACATCGCTTCAGGAGCGAAGAACGGACTGGTAAATGCCTGCAATAAGTTCAATATTAAACTTACCGACAGAAAAATACGATTTGATTATTTTTCGGCGCACGGCCCGGTTTTTCCTACCATTATTGTTAGTTTAATGGGCTCTGTTCCTGACAAGGATAAAATTGTAACCCACAGCCTGAAGAAAAAGGGAAATAACATTTTCATGATCGGCGGATCGTATGACGACGTTAATTCTTCGGAATATTTGGAGTTTTACCATGAGATTTCAGAATCGCCACTTCCCGTTTTTGATATTGATGTGGAGGTTGGTCTTCATGCTGTAATGAAACGACTGATTGGGGAAGGGCTGCTAAGTTCGGCCAATCCTGTTGGCAAGGGTGGATTGTTTTTCTCACTTTTACGCGCCGGAATGCCTTCCGGTTTTGGCTTTGATATTACCACTGATGCGGAAATCCGTAAAGATGCCTTCCTTTTTGGAGAAGCGATGGGGCGTATAGTTGTTGGTGTCGATCTCAAAAAGGTTGATGAATTTGTTGATTTGATGTTGAGCCTGAAAGTTCCGTTTTTCGCTTTGGGGCACGTAACCAAAGGCGAAATAAGAATTGATGATGAATCTTTTGGCTACATTGATAAAATGACGCCATCGAACTAGCAAATCATGCAAGTTACCCCTTACAAGGATTCAAAACAGCAAAAGAAACAGCAGGTGGAGCAGATGTTTGACAATATCGCTCCACGTTATGATTTCCTGAATCATTTTCTGTCGCTTGGAATCGACAAACTTTGGAGAAGAAAGGCGATCAGTATTCTTTCCGGCTATGATAAAACCGGATCGATACTCGACGTGGCAACCGGAACAGGCGATTTTGCCATTGCTGCTTCGAAACTAAATCCCTCGAAAATAGTTGCCTTTGACATTTCGGAGCAGATGTTGAATGTTGGCCGGATAAAAGCTGAAAAACTGGGATTAAGCAAACTGATTGAATTCAAAAAGGGCGATTCCGAATCAATGCCTTTTTCAGATCGTCAGTTCGATGCCATTACCGTTGCTTTTGGCGTTCGTAATTTCGAAAATCTGGAAAAGAGTTTGACCGAATTCAACAGGGTTTTAAAACCTGATGGGGTAGTGATCATCCTCGAATTTTCGAAGCCAAAGTATTTCCCGTTCAAGCAATTTTATTTCTTTTATTTCTTCACAATTCTGCCATTGGTCGGAAAGCTGGTTTCTAAAGACAGTTCAGCCTATTCCTATTTGCCTGAGTCGGTAATGGCTTTTCCCGACGACCAGAAATTTTTGTCGATACTGAAGAATTGCGGATTTTCAAGATCAAAGCAAAAACGGCTTACTTTTGGGATTGCAACCATTTACATCGCCCAAAAATAATTTGTGCATACAATAATTTAGTAATATTGTGGTTTTACCAACAGTTGAAAATCATATACTGTGAAGCGCTACTTTTATATTCTTTTCTTTTTAACGATTGGGTTTAACGCACTGGCGCAACGGCAGATGGTAAGAAACCTAACCACCTTTGACGACAAACGTCTTCATTTCGGGTTTACACTGGCGCTCAATGCACTCGATTTTAATATTGATCATTATCCAACTATGGGTGAGAATCCCAACTTTGTTGATGAAACCATTGGGGTAGAGGTTATAAATGGCGACAGGCAAATACGAGCGGATATTTCAACGCTGACTCCGGGTTTTACCGTTGGAATTGTTACCAATTTTCGGATGACTGAATACCTCGATCTTCGGTTTTTGCCCGGGATGTCGTTTGGCGAGCGCAAACTGGTGTACAATATTCCTGTAGAGGATAATAATTCAGGCGTTACCGATTTTTACTCCATCAAATCAACTTTTTTGGATTTCCCGTTACTGGTTAAATATAAATCGAAGCGGATGAATAACCAAAGGCCTTATTTAATTGGTGGTGTTGCCTATCGCATAGATATTTCGAAAAGCGGGCAGGAAGATTTGGTTCGGCTAAAACCATTTAGCTCATCTGTTGAAGTTGGCGTTGGCTGGGATTCTTACCTTCAGTTTTTTCGCCTGTCAACTGAATTAAAGTTCAGCTTCGGATTGTCAAATGTGTTGGATGAGGGGCCGAAAGGAACAACTCAGTTTCAGGCTTATACAAATGCTTTTTCGAAGTTGACATCAAATATGTTCATATTTAGTTTTCATTTTGAATAACCTTGAAACAAGAAATTAATTTGTCACTTACGCCCAAACAGGCGTCGGACGAACAATTCTACAAGCCAATTCTGGCTGAAAAACTTAATATTCCTGAAGAAAGGATACTTCTGATCAACGTCAGACGAAAGTCGGTTGATGCCCGTCAACGTGCTATTCGAATAAATCTGGGTGTTGAAGTATTTATCGACGAATTACCTTCCGAAGAAAAAATCCGGTTCACTTATGATCTTGTTGACCACAAACCATCCGTGATAATAATTGGCGCTGGCCCTGCCGGGCTTTTTGCAGCCTTGCGTTTGATCGAACTTGGTTTTAAGCCGATCATATTTGAACGTGGGAAAAACGTGAGCGACCGTAAAAGGGATATTGCCAAAATTCATCGCGACCATTTGGTCGATCCTGATTCGAATTATGGTTTTGGAGAGGGTGGGGCAGGAACTTTTTCGGATGGAAAGTTATATACACGATCGAAAAAGCGTGGAGATATCAGGAAAATACTGGAAGTTTTTTACGCAAACGGCGCTCTTCCTGAAATACTTTTTGATGCGCATCCGCACATTGGTACCAACATGTTG
>JAUYTA010000755.1 GCA_030695265.1 Bacteroidota bacterium | reverse complement strand
AAAAACCGACTGTCCAAAATCTCGGATCAGATCATTAAACGAAGATTCAAATTGGTAGCTTGATGAATCATTTGAAATAGTTTTTGATAAATCTTCAAGTGCTTCTGCAAAAGACACAAATATTTCATCTAATTTTGTTGCTATGCTCTTAGGAGTTAAAGGTTATACTTGTTTGTATTTTTAGTTGATTTACAAAAGTATAGCCTTTTTTCTATTAAACCGGAATTTTGTCGTACACCAGACGGAAATCGAGTTGTTTTTTCTCCAGGTTTGCCCTGATAATCTCCACATTAACAACATCGCCCAACTGAAATTTCTGGTGCGAATGCCGACCAACCAGACAATAATTCTTTTCATCGAAATTGTATAAATCATCAGCAAGCGAACTTACCGTAACCATGCCTTCGCACTTGTTTTCAAGTTCAACAAAAATGCCCCATTCGGTTACACCTGAAATAATCCCGGAAAATTCTTCCCCGATTTTATCCTGCATAAACTCCACCTGCTTGTATTTGGTGGAAGACCGCTCGGCATTGGCTGCTTTTGATTCCATAACGGAAGAATGCTTGCACATGTCTTCCCATTTTGGTGCGCTCACAGTTCTTCCGCCCTGAAGATAACGTTCAAGTAAACGGTGAACCATCACATCGGGATAGCGGCGGATGGGTGAAGTAAAATGGGTGTAATATTCGAATGAAAGTCCGTAATGACCAATGTTTCGGGTCGAATAGACCGCTTTGGCCATGGTTCGGATGGCGAGTGTTTCAATCACATTCTGTTCATTTTTACCTTTTACATTGTTCATGAGCAAGTTCATCGACTTTGAGATTTGTCCAGGCGTTCCAAGTTGCAGGCCGTACCCAAATTTGTGTATAAAATGATTGAAATTCATCAGTTTATCAGGATCCGGTTTGTCGTGGATGCGGTAAACAAATGTCCGGGGAGTTTTTTGATCTTCAGGATTGCCAATAAATTCGGCGACCCGTTTGTTTGCCAGCAACATAAATTCTTCTACCAGTTGATTGCTTTCTTTGGCTTCTTTAAAATAGACCGAAAGCGGTTTCCCATTTTCATCAAGGTTAAACTTCACCTCAACCCGTTCGAAACCGAGCGATCCCTTTTTGAAACGGGCTTCGCGCATTTTTACTGCCAGACGATGCAGGGTAAGAACTTCATCTTTCAGTTCGCCTTCACCGGTTTCTATGATCGCCTGTGCATCTTCGTAGGCAAATCGTTTGTCGGAATGGATGACAGTTCGCCCAAACCATTGTTTCTGAATTTCAGCTTCATCGTTCAACTGAAAAATAGCCGAAAAGCAAAGTTTGTCCTCGTTGGGCCGCAGTGAACAAACTCCGTTCGAGAGTTTTTCAGGCAACATCGGAACCACACGGTCAACAAGGTAAACAGAAGTGGCGCGGTCATAAGCTTCCTCGTCGAGAACCGATCCGGGATGTACATAATAAGAAACATCGGCAATGTGAACGCCCACTTCCCAAAAACCATTTTCGAGTTTGCGCACCGAAAGTGCATCATCAAAATCTTTGGCATCGTGCGGGTCAATGGTAAAAGTAATAATACCACGCATGTCGCGGCGGCGTTCTATTTCTTCTTCCGGAACCAGATCTGGTATTTTTTCGGCTGCTTTCAGTACATTTTCAGGAAAACGCAGTGGCAGATCGAATTCAGCTAAAATGGCATGCATTTCTGTGTTATTGTTTCCCACATCGCCCAGTACTTCGATAATTTCTCCAAATGGGTTTTTAGAACGTGCCGGCCATTCGGTTATCCGCGCAATTGCTTTCTGGCCGTCCTTTGCGCCGTTCAGCTTTTCATTTGGTATAAACAAATCGAAAGCTGATTTTCCTGAAGGTATTAAAAAGGAAAAATTTCGCGATTTCGAAATAGTACCAACAAAAATAGTTTTGGCACGTTCTATAATTTCAACCACTTCGCCTTCAGGTTGTTGCTTTTTATGCATGGCGTACAAATGTACTT
The DNA here is from genome assembly GCA_030695265.1 of Bacteroidota bacterium. Taxonomy (GTDB): domain Bacteria; phylum Bacteroidota; class Bacteroidia; order Bacteroidales; family Prolixibacteraceae; genus Aquipluma. Next base: position 1,116 of record JAUYTA010000755.1, on the reverse strand, counting down.
TCACCTTGTCGCCATCCATGGCATGGTTCAGGTTATGGGCCGAGACCAATACCGGTTTTTCAACTTCTTCGGAAGTGATGTATGCAAAACCTTGTCTTTGAACATCGACAATACCGCAAATAGTTCCACCGCGCGATTTGAGCTTGTATTTACCCCGTTGAACCATCTCAAGGTTGTCGCTTTCGGCAAGCTCTTCAAGCACAACAAAAACCAGTTTAATAATTTCGGGATCTTTGATCTTGAGCAGATCGGCTATTTGTTTGTAATTGTAGGTTCGTTCGGGTTGATCGTAATAAATAGTGAGTATTGCATTTTTAAGCTTTGGTTTATTGAATGTTTCAACCAGTTTGGCTTTTTTATCTTTTTTCTTTGCCATTGTTTATGTGTAAATAATTTCAACGAAAGGTAGGAAACATTTTCGGAACAAGGTTTAATCAGGCAAGCTATTTCATTTTTTTGTTCGTCTCTAAATTGTGATTTCATTTCTGGAACAACAAGATCAACTTTAAATGGTTAATTTGTATATTCGTTCGGTGAATATTGGACTAATCCCAAAAGTGAATTTCAACAGGTACGAAATGAAAAAGCTTTTATTTCTGATTATAATTGCTGCATTTCAAAATGCACTGGCACAGGTTTCCGACCCTGATTTCAACGATAAAATGGCCTTCAGAGAAAGCAGGTCGTATCTGAAATCAGTGTCTTTTATCGAATCTGCTGACTATGCTTCGTACGATCTGGTTTATCAGCGGTTGAATTTCGAGGTCGATCCGGCGGTGAATTACATTTCAGGATCGGTTCTTTCCAAAGTTAAATTCCTGAAGGGGAATATGACAGAAATTCACTTTGACCTTGCTTCAGCGCTGATAGTAGATTCCATCCTGTTTGAAGGACAATTGACTGTTTTTCAGCATCAATCAGATAAAATAACGATTTCACTTCCGGCAAACATACAAATAAACAGCTTTCAGCAGGTGGAGGTCTTTTATCGCGGTTCGCCCCCGCAAACAGGTTTCGGTTCGTTCGTGGTTTCGAAACACAATGATGTACCAGTATTATGGACTTTATCGGAACCATACGGAGCGCGCGATTGGTGGCCTTGCAAACAAAGTCTGA
>JAUYTA010000752.1 GCA_030695265.1 Bacteroidota bacterium | reverse complement strand
CAACATTCGGGCGGCCAACCACTGCAAAACGCGGAACATTGTCTTCAATTAATTCTTCAACTTTCTCCGGAAATTCCTTCACGATTGCATCCAGCAACTCTCCGGTTCCGCTTCCGGTCATCGACGAGATGCAGTATATTTCGCCCAAACCGAGTGAATAAAATTCGTGCGAATCAATGATCCGCTTGTTGTTGTCAACTTTATTGACAGCTACGAATATTTTTTTTGATGAACGGCGCAGCACGGCAGCCACTTCTTCGTCCATATCGGTAATGCCGTTTTCAACATCAACGATAAATAAAATCACATCGGCTTCTTCGATGGCCAGCATCACCTGTTTGCGTATTTCACCTTCGTAAATATCTTCTGAATTGACTGCATATCCACCGGTATCGATAATCGAAAAGTCGATACCATTCCAAACACCCTTACCATATTGACGGTCGCGGGTTACCCCAGCCGATTCGTCAACAATGGCTTTTCTTGATTCGGTCATCCGGTTAAAAAGGGTCGATTTCCCTACGTTTGGCCTTCCAACTATTGCTATTATATTACTCATTTTGTAGCCCCCTAAATCCCCCGAAGGGGGACTTTTTGGTTTATCTTTTATATTTGTTTGTCTCTCTAATCTGGAAACTCCTCCAAAATTGCACTGGTGTTTTAAGCCCTTCCGCCAACTGGCGGAGAGGGTTTGGGAGGGGCTTGGGCTTTGCTTTTTATTCCATATCGTATCCAAATCCGCCCAAAGTGCGGTCTTTGTCGCGCCAGTCCTTGTTCACTTTCACGAACAACTGAAGAAATACTTTTTTCTGAAAGAATTCTTCCATGTCCAGGCGGGCTTCAGTTCCAACTCTTTTGAGTGCCTGTCCCTGATGTCCGATGATGATTCCTTTCTGACTGTCGCGGTTCACATGAATCACACACATCAGGTTCAGTATCTTTTCTTCCTCTTTGAATTCTTCCACTTCCACTTCTACCGAATAGGGAATTTCCTTTTCGTAATAAAGCAGAATTTTTTCGCGGATAATTTCGCTTACAAAGAAACGTTCGTTGCGGTCGGTCATTTCGTCCTTCGGAAAATAGGCGGGACCTTCGGGCAACAATTCCAGTATGCGGTCGAAGATAGGCGCAACGTTGAATTTTTCAAGAGCAGAAACTGCATACACATCGGCAAGTGGTAATTTTTCGCGCCAGTAGTTGTACAATTCCATCACTTTTTCCTGAGTTGACAGGTCGATCTTGTTGATCAGCACAATCACTGCAGCTTCCGAGCTTTTTACCCGTTCAATGTATTCTTCGTTCTTTTCAGGACTTTCAACCACATCTGTCACATAAATAATCACATCTGCATCAATCAAAGCCGTGTTTACAAACTTCATCATTGTTTCCTGAAGCTTGTAATTCGGTTTCAAAATTCCGGGTGTATCGGAGTAAACAATCTGGAAATCATCGCCATTGACGATTCCTTTGATTCGGTGACGGGTAGTCTGCATTTTAGAGGTGATGATCGACAAACGCTCGCCAACCAGCACGTTCATGATGCTCGATTTCCCGACATTGGGATTTCCGATGATGTTTACAAATCCGGATTTATGTGCCATTTATGTATGAATGAAGGTTTTAAAAATCTGCGCAAAGATAGTCAATTAATTAGCTTATCGGCAAATGCCCTATTTCGGGTGTACGACAAAATTCCGATTTAATAGAAAAAAGGCTATACTTTTGTAAATCAACTAAAAATACAAACAAGTATAACCTTTAACTCCTAAGAGCATGGCAACAAAATTAGATGAAATATTTGTGTCTTTTGCAGAAGCACTTGAAGATTTATCAAAAACTATTTCAAATGATTCATCAAGCTACCAATTTGAATCTTCGTTTAATGATCTGATCCGAGATTTTGGACAGTCGGTTTTT
>JAUYTA010000751.1 GCA_030695265.1 Bacteroidota bacterium | reverse complement strand
CAAAAATAGCGAAACGAATTAAACAGTTAACCTATTCTTGAAATTATATAATAGCTATGCTGTTTTTGTTGATCGGTTACTTTGCCTTACTAACCTTATCAACCAGATAAACGATTGACTGGTGTGTTATTCCGCTGTTTTCGGTCAGTCCGATTTCGCAGGTTCTACTGGTTGAATAACCAATTTTAACCGAATCGGGCAATTGATTTTTTAAATCACGAAGGCCGTGGGCATTCAGTTCAGGATAAGAAAAGCCACGGTCGCCTGCAAATCCGCAGCAATTGGTTTCCGGAACAACAACTTTGGTCGCGCACATTTCAGCCAATTGAACAAGCTCATCCTCCAACCCCATTTTTTTCATACTGCACACCGGAAATACCGTAATTGTTTCATTCAATGGCGTAATTTCAAGATTTGGAAGCAGGTATTCCATGATTAATCCAACCGGCTCATGTAGTTTTATGCGTGGGTCCATGTTTTCTTTCATCGTATAAAGGCACGGGCTCATATCGCACACTATCGGATAGGAGCCATAATTACTCGCCAGCCAAAGTGAAGTTTCCAGATCCTTTGATTTATGTAGTCCGGCTTCTTTATAACCTTTGCTGGAAAAGGCCATTCCGCAACACAAATTGTTCATTCCTTCCGGGAAAATCACTTCATATCCGGCTTTCTCTATTAGCTGCTGCATTTTAGTGGTAAGCTGCACTTCCGAATCGTATCCTTTTGATATTCCCATTGACCGGTTGATACACGAAGGAAAATACACCACTTTCTTTGGATTGTCTGATATTTCAGGATTTACCTTTATTTTTTTTGCCCCAGATGGCATTGGTGCAGACCATTGCGGAATCCGGTTGCCCGATATTTTTCTCATCCCTCCTGAAATGTTTTTCATCAATCTGGTTCCAAGTATCGTATGAAAAAAGTTGACCAGCGACAAGGCTTTTCGCGCCGAAGAAGTCACCAGTTCCATGTGATTGGCGATCCACATGGCTGTTTCGGCCTGTCTTGCGGAGATATTCTGAAAACGCAATTCTTTCACCAGCTTGCCAGTGTCGATCTTTACCGGGCAACTGATTGCACACAAACCATCGGTAGCGCAGGTTTCGTCGCCAGCATAGCTGAACTGATTTACCAGCGCTGCCGCAGTGTGAGGTTCTTCTCCTGAAGCTTTCAGTCTGCTTATTTCGCGGTAAACAGCAATTCGCTGTCGTGGCGAAAGTGTCAATTCTGCCGAAACGCAGGAGGGCTCACAAAAGCCACATTCAATGCATTTGTCCACTTTTTCGTTTGCCGGAGGTAGTGGTTTCAGATTTTTCAGGTGGGCTTTTGCATCTTCATTCAGGATTACACCGGGATTTAAAAGGTTTTTAGGATCAAAAATCTGCTTGATCTGCTTCATCAGTTCAAAAGCCTCCGCACCCCATTCAAGTTCGACGAACGGCGCCATATTCCGGCCGGTTCCATGCTCAGCTTTCAGCGATCCGTCGTATTTCTGAACGACCAGATTGACCACTTCCTGCATGAACATTTCGTATCGTTCTATTTCTATTGCAGTTGCAAAGTCCTGGGTGAAGACAAAGTGAAGGTTTCCGTCGAGGGCATGTCCGAAAATAACCGCTTCGTTGTAATTGTATTTTTTGAAAAGTGATTGCAGGTCGAGTGTTGCTTCTGCCAACCGGTGCAGCGGAAAAGCCACATCTTCAATAATAACAGTTGTCCCGGTTTTTCGAACTGCGCCAACCGATGGGAACAGCCCTTTTCTGATTTTCCA
>JAUYTA010000749.1 GCA_030695265.1 Bacteroidota bacterium | reverse complement strand
CGGAAACACACATGGAGTAAGAATTGCAGCCAATCCTGCCAAAAAAGAAAAGAACAAAAACCACAATAAGTTTCCTGATTTTTCATCCTGATTTGGAGTTGCTGAAGAGTTAGACACAATCGCCAAATTATCGGACGAGACGGAACCTTCAGAATTCAGGCTAAATGAAAAATCGGCCTCAGTGGGAGGGGTGCAGGTTTCGTTGTTGCACGACATAAACTCAACAAAACCTTTTATATCAACCTTGTCAGAATTTTTTAATTTTATTTTTTGTGTCAGTACTGCCTGATTGCTAAAGTAGCCGAGCTTCATGTTGAAAATTTTATCGAAGTATTCGGTGGGTAATGGCTCCTTCGCTAGTTTTCCAACAAATTCGAACAGGGAAGAATCGGCAAAATTAATTGAAGTTCTGATCGGGCCACCATCCGGAAGTTCAGTGTCATACAAATGCCATTCTTCTTCTATATTGGCTGTGAAAATTAACGTTGCTTCCAATCCGTCCTGTTTCGCTTCAAACGTCCATTTTACAGGTTCAAGAATCTGCGCGAATAATTGAGTTCCAACAAAAAGTAATAACCCTATTAATAATGTAATCTGTTTCATCTATTAAGTTTTTTTAATTACAAGCACCAAAAATACACATTGGATTTAACCTATTTATGAAAACCGTCATTGAAAAACTCTATGTATTGATCGAGATCTGCTAATCAGGCATAAAAATAAAAAATCCCGGCATTTGCATACCGGGATTTTTTAAGGAGATTAAAATACAATCTCTTCCTGATTTTCGTCGAAGAAATGATACTCGGTGAGGGTGTATGAGCTCATTTCCTCTACTTTAATAATTTTCAGGAATTTGAAAGCCCATTGAAGTTTGAAAGACCAGAACCCTTTGTTCAGGAATGCGGCCAAATAGGGATGAGTCTTGATAATGACTTTCTTCTTATTGAGCTCTTTAAAAATATAATTGACTTTACTTTCCAGTTCATCAACCAGCAAAACGGTTGGTGTTACTTTTCCCGTTCCTTTACAGGTAGGGCAAACTTCAGCTGTTTCAACGTGTTCTTCAGGTCGTACACGCTGACGGGTAATCTGCATTAGGCAGAACTTGCTCAATGGCAGGATGTTGTGTTTTGTACGATCAACAGCCATTGATTCTTTCATCCGCTCAAATACTTTATGGCGGTTTTCGGCTTGGTGCATGTCGATAAAATCGACTACAATAATGCCACCCATATCTCTCAATCTCAGTTGCCGTGCTATTTCTTCGGCAGCAGCCAGGTTTACTTCCAGTGCGTTTGTTTCCTGGTCAGTTCCGGCTTTCGAACGGTTTCCACTGTTTACATCTATTACATGAAATGCTTCAGTGTGTTCGACTATCAGGTATGCTCCATTTTTGAAGGATACTGTTTTCCCAAAAGATGCTTTTAATTGTTTGTCAATCCCGTAGTAGTCAAATATCGATTGATTCCCTTTGTAGAGTTTTACGATATTTTTCTTTTCGGGGGCAATGGTTCCCAGATATTCAGTAATTTCTTCACAAGCAGTAGCATCATTTACAATAATGCTATTGAAGTCGGGATGATAGATATCCCTTAATAAAGAGGTGGTTCTGTCCATTTCTCCAACAATGAGAGAAGGGGCGTTCACCTTTCTTAATTTCTGAAATGTTGTCTCGAATTTGGTAACCAGTCGTTTAAGTTCCTGGTCGAGTTCGGCAACACGTTTTTCTTCAGCAGCAGTTCGGACTATTACGCCGTATTTTCTGGGTCGAATGCTTTGAATCAGCTTTTTGAGCCTGTTTTTTTCTTCATTTGATTCAATTTTCTGCGAAATGCTAACTTTTTCGCTGAAAGGCATCAATACCATGTTACGGCCGGCAATAGACAGTTCTGATGTTAACCGGGGTCCTTTTGTTGAGATAGGCTCTTTTGCTACCTGTACCAAAATGTTTTGACCGGTTTTAAGAATATCTG
>JAUYTA010000746.1 GCA_030695265.1 Bacteroidota bacterium | reverse complement strand
CAACCAAATCTTTCACTTCGTATAATGAATTGAACGAAACCAAACTGATGCTTTTATATTCCCAATTGCTTTTCGCCTCCTTTTTTTAGCTCTTTAACACCGGTTGTTCCGCCACCTTTTAGCGTCAACTCAAGTGGTTTGTTGGTTTGCCAGGCTCCACGTGTAAAGTCCGGAATTTCAATGGGTTTTGATCCGTTTGCAATCGACCATTCGCTCAAAGGAGTAATACAACTCCATGCAGCAGCATCGTATACGTCCATGTCCATTGGCAAACCGTTGCGCAGGCAGTCAATTAAGCGCCAGTCCATCATGAAATCCATACCTCCGTGACCTCCAACTTTTTTGGCCATTTCTCCCATGCGACTAACAATTTCAGGTGCATATTTTTCCTGAAGTTCTTTCATTTTTGTTTCATCGGCAACATTGTGACCAAATGCAATGTGCTGAAGCGGCCATTTCTGGGCAAAGCATTTTGTGCCACTTAACATGTGAATTCGGGAATAAGGACGCGGAGAGCTAACATCGTGCTGAATCATTATCGTCCGTCCCTTATTGGTCTTTATCAGTTGAATATCCATGTTTCCGCGCATATCCCAACCAACAAACTGTTGAAAGAAAGGATCTTCTTTCGCTTTTTCCTCAATTCTGTTTTTCAACGTGAAATCGGCTGACATCATTGCAGTAAGGTAATCCATTTTATCGCCCCGGTTGATATTCATTGCCTGACAGATCGGGCCTAAACCATGAGTTGGATATACGTTGGCTTTGCGTTTGTTTTCGTGGATACGCCACATTTTTGTATAGGCGCCATCACTCATTTTATCGTCTTTCGGCTTGTTAAAATGCCAGTAATCCAGATCGTGGATGTATGCGCCTTCGCCGTGAATCAGGTCGCCGAAAACACCCTGACGAACCATATTCAGGGTAAGTAATTCGAAGAAATCGTAGCAGCAGTTTTCCAGAATAACGCAATGTTTTCGGGTGCGTTCAGAGACTTCCACAATTTGCCAGCATTCGTCCATCGTTTTTGCTGTCGATACTTCAACAGCGGTATGTTTATCGCCTTCCATTGCTGCAACGGCAACCGGAACGTGCCATTCCCAGGGAGTGGCAATATAAACAAGGTCAACAAGGTTACTGTCGCACAATTGTTTAAACCCAAGGTCGCCGGCAACAAATTCTTTAGCTTTGGGAAGTCCGGCTTTGGAGAGGATTTCCTGCGCTCCGTCAACAGCAGCCTGACGAATATCGCAAAGAGCGGTAATTTCGACACCCTCAATATAGGTCATTCGCTCAACAGCGCCAGAACCACGGTCGCCAATACCGACAAATCCTACACGAACTTTATCCAGCTTTGGAGCTGCATAGCCGCACATGTTGAACTGCTGTTTCGAACTCTTTCTTCTTCTTTCAGCACTTGTTTCATTGGTTAATGAAGCTGCCTGACTGGCCAATCCTGTTGCCAGCATTCCGGTTCCGAGTATAGAATTCCGGAGGAAATCTCGTCTGTTTGTACTCATCTTTTTTGATTTTATAGTTGGTTTAGTGTTTTTTTGTCATGTATGGTTTGATGATTTCGACCCAAAGCAAATACCCGGCACCCGTCAAGTGAAGACCGTCGTTCGTCAATTGAGGATTCATGAGTTCGCTGTCAGGATTTTTAAACCTGCTGTACAAATCAACAAATTGAACCTGCGCTTTTTCGCACCAGATTTTCAATTGGGCATTTACCCAAAGAACATCGTCGGTTTTATTGGTGTGGTTTTTAAACAGGCCAAACGAATCGTTCACAGGTAATATGCTTTGTACATAAACCTGGGTTTTCGGTGAATCTTTCATAATCCGATCAGCAATGCGGCAAATATTATTATACACCGTATCCTTCGAAACTCCTCTGGAAAGATCATTAATACCGATCAGCAAAAACACTTTGGCGGGTTTAGAACGGGTAACTTCATTTAGCCTGAACAAAACACCTTCAGTAGTATCGCCACTGATTCCACGATTTTTAGCTTTCGTGTTTCCCAGTAACTCGCACCACTCTCCTCCATCGGTTATGCTGTTGCCCAGAAAGATGATTTCGCCTTTGGTGTCAGGCAATTTCTCGAACAGACTAAGCCGTTGGTTGTAATAAGTTCCAAATTTATTGTTCTGACTAAATGAGGCTAAAGAACCCAATAGTAGCGACAAGAAAAGTAGGTAATTCAGGAATACATTTGTTTTCATTTGTTGGTTTATTTAGGTTTAAAAAATTGTAATCCAAAGATAAACCATATATGATTAATCTAACGTTTTATCCGCAAATTTTGGCTTCAAAGTGGTAAGTAAAAGAGCAACTGCCAAAGCAACCGGAATCGCCAGCATGGCCAAATCCCGCCCCAGATTACCTGAATCGGTTGATCTTCCAAGCAAATCAGTGATAAATGCCCCGGCAAAAACTCCTGTCATGTTCATCAATCCATATCCGGCAGCACGATGTTTGGGCGATACAAACTGACAAAGAATGGGCATGTTGTTGGCGTCGAACATTCCATAACCAATTCCGAAGAAAACAGCTCCGCCCACCACGGTGAACAATGTCTGGCCAGAACCCAAGAAAAGCAAAGCAGGAATAGTGAGTGACAATCCAATTGCTCCGGTATAAATCCTACCGCGTAGATTTCGTTGAATCCACCTGTCGGCCAGGATACCACCAAAAATAACTCCTATAAATGAAGAGGCGGCAATTGTAATCGTTGAAAGTGGTCCGGCCAGAGCCATATCGATGTTCAAACTCATGGAGAATAGGGTTGGAATCCAGTTTTTAATTGCCCAGCCCGGAAAACTTGGAGCTGCAAAATAAAACATGATGACCCAGAAACTAATGGTTCCGAAAAGCATTCCCAAACTATTTAAAACTGAAGTAAATCCACTAATAGAAGTTTGTTTTGCCTTGAACTTTGGCTCTGATATAACTTCTCTTTTCTCCCTTAGAAATAAAACAAGAACAATACTGTATAAAATTCCAACCAGCCCAAAGACATGAAAAGTGGTTTGCCACGAATATTCGTGTGCAACTGTTGCTCCAAATCCACCCATGGCCTGCCCGACATACAATCCGGTCATGTGAATACCTATGGCCAGCGAGCGGGTTTTCCCCTGATGGTAATCTGCAATCAG
>JAUYTA010000742.1 GCA_030695265.1 Bacteroidota bacterium | reverse complement strand
CAAATCAAAGCAGGGGCATCGTATAGATTGATAGATTGGTTGGAGTGTGCTGAATTTGCTTCGAGATGGAATGGTCGAAACTGAACTGTGCCTGCTGAAGAAAGGATTTGCCGGATAAATGTACCACTTTTTTCAAATTCGTGGGCAGTGCCTATCACCAGAATACTTCCATTTAACTGCTGATAATCAATGATCTCGTCGCCACGGTGAAGCACAATAACTTCGCCCGCCAGACTGCCTTTCAGTATTTCTGCAAGTCCTGCCAATACAATGTCAGAAGCACTGATTACCACGATGGATCTGTTTGGGTTGCTATTCATGGCTTTCCAGTAGCTTTTCGAGCTGTTTTACCTTTGGAAGTAAAATGTGATCTTCGATGCGCGAATGGTTTTTCAGATCCTTTTCGAACATGAACAAATTTGCCAGAAACGAATTTCCGCGATTTTGATCGTAATTGGGCGGTAAATATTTGATGATGATGTTTTTAAGGTCATCCATTTTGTCGTCCATCTGCGAATGTTCTTTCTCGAAACTGGTGATTGAAAAATCCGGGTATTTTTTTGTAAACTGATTCCTGATTTCCGGATTTGTAATGACTGCATTTAATTCAAGAATATATGGAAACATCTCGCGTTCCTCGAAATTGATATGAATCACGAATTCCTCCTTGAATTTGGCATAGAACTTCCGGACCAGACCATTGTCGGTGCTTTCATCGGGACTCGCCAACAGAAAAAGCTCAATCAACCGGTCATTTTCCGGAATCAGGTAATCAATGTAATACCGGTGTGTTTTGACGAGGTAATCAATTACCATAGAAACGGGAAAGTCGAGCAGTCGTTTTTCAGGGAAATAGGCTTCGTAATGAAAAACATTAATTGTTTCAACGAAAAAGTTGAGGTCAATTCCCTTTTCCGCACAAATATCCCTGATGGTTTTGTCGCCAAAACCAAGTTGAATACCAAGTCGGTTGATTACCGGCAACAATGAATGATCTTTCAGAATGACTGATGCGAGTTTGCTGTTTTCGTTAAATAATTCCATACCTCCAAAAATTAATTGAATGATTTGAATAGGACAATGTTTTCCATTAAAAGTTCATCATTTGGGAAGTACTGATAAAAATACAACCCTTGCGGCCAACGTTAATGTGTAACTGAGAACGTAGAGAAAAATGAGGTATATATTAGTCGATTAGTTCAGTTATTGTTTCAAAAATGTTTTTTGCACTCTCGTATAATGCCAGAGCATCTTTCCGGGTAGGCTTGCCAGAAGCAATCATTCCAATATCACTTGGATAACGAGAACTTGTATAAACACTATCCAAAGCCATTAACTCCCTGATTTCAATCGGATTTTTTAAGAAAACTTCAACTACCTGATACAATCTGACTAAATTGTGAATACGCGGAATATCTAAATTTTTCTCCTCAATTAGTGCTTTAAAGCATTTCTCAACAACCTGTTGGGAGTGAAAAGCAACAATAGCGCTTAGAAATTCATCTTCAAGAATTCGTTCACAGTTGATCAAGTCGGCTTTTGCAAAATCAAGCCACTGCTGGGTGCTTTGTTTCATAAATAACTATTCCTTTGCTTAAAATTTCTTTGGAGAACGAGCTGCCTGTTTCAATGAATTGTTTATACATTGGCAAGGTGTAAACTATCAGATCAACAGGTACTTGCTTTGAAATATTTAAAATGTGTTCGCTTACAGAAATGTATAAATTCGTTTTTTCCTGAAACGTTTGTGGTATAAATTCATCGTTCGTAACCACGAGTAAATCAATGTCACTGTCAATATGCGGGGTGCCATATGCATAAGATCCAAAGAGAAATACCCGGTAAGGATTTAGCTCTTTCAATTTCTCTTTAAGTTGTTGTATATATGTATTATCAGTTTTCATGATTTATTTTTTTGCAAGATACAAAGTATTTTGCGTTACTGGAAATTTCAGTTCTTAAACTAAGAAAACCTCACTTATGGTGAGGTTTTCGAATCTTTATTTGATAAGAATCAATAAATTTTTGTTTACGGCCTTCTGCTCCAGAAACTCCTTTTGGGTTTCGGTTCAGGTTGGGCCGATGGATGATTGCTTGGTCTTGGCTCGCGGTTGCCGGAGGTTTCCCTCACTGCCTGTCCGTTGTGTTCGCGCCTGATGGGTTTCCTTGCCGTTTTTGCAGGAGCTTTTTCAGGAGTAAAATCGGTCATTGCATACGGATGATCACTTACTACCGGAATGTTTTGTGAAATTAACCGCTGAATGTCGCGCAAAAACATGATTTCGGTGTTGTCGCAAAATGAAAGTGCGATACCGCTTTGTCCTGCACGGCCAGTTCTCCCGATACGGTGGATATACGTTTCCGGGATATTTGGGATTTCGTAGTTGATTACATGCGACAAATCGTCCACGTCAATTCCGCGGGCAGCAATGTCGGTCGCAACCAATACACGTATTTTCCCACCTTTAAAGTCTGAAAGTGCTTTCTGACGGGCATTTTGCGATTTGTTGCCATGAATGGCCTGTGCCTGATGTCCGTTTTTCTGAAGGAATTGAACGACTTTGTCGGCGCCATGTTTTGTTCTGGTGAAAACCAATGCAGATATTATTTCCTGATTTCTCAGAAGATGAAGCAGCAAACTGCGTTTGTCGGCATAATTCACCATGTACATTTGTTGCTCAACTTTTTCAGCCGTAGTTATTTCGGGAGTAACTTCAACTTTTACCGGATTTTTCAGGATCGTAGCCGAAAGTTTTACAATATCGGTTGGCATGGTAGCCGAGAAAAAGAGCGACTGACGTTCTCTGGGTAATTCAGCAATGATGCGTTTTACATCATGTATAAAACCCATGTCGAGCATCCGGTCGGCTTCATCGAGCAC
>JAUYTA010000706.1 GCA_030695265.1 Bacteroidota bacterium | reverse complement strand
GGCTGAAGCGTATTTGAATTAACAATTTCGAAGTACTCTGTGTTCAGATATTCGTTTTCGTTGATATGGTTAATTACCCAATTGGTGAGTTCTTCTACGTTTAATTCTCCGGTTTTGTTTGTCGCTTCAAACAATGTGACCGAAATTAGCACTGCGTTCTGTCGTTGTTCGTTGCCGAGCAGCATGTTGCGCGAACTCATGGCCAGTCCATCGGTTTCACGAATAATAGGGCAGGGCACAATCTCAACCGGAAGTTCCAGTTTTCTGACCATTTCGTTGATAATCGCCAGTTGCTGAAAGTCTTTCAATCCGAAAAATGCTTTGTCGGGTTGAACGATTTCGAATAAATGGCTTACCACCTGTGCCACTCCGTTAAAATGTCCGGGTCTGAATTTGCCTTCCATCACCTGTTCGAGATTCCCAAAATTGAATTGCCGGGTATCAGGTTCAGGATAAATTTCATCGGCTTCAGGAGCAAAAATCAACTGACAGGATGTCGGTTCCAATAAATTAACATCTTTCTGAAGATCGCGTGGATATCTTTCCAGATCACTTTTGTCGTTAAACTGTGTGGGATTAACAAAAATACTCACTACCACGAACCCGGACTGCTGTCCAGCCTTCTCAACCAATGAAAGATGACCAGCATGCAATGCACCCATAGTGGGAACAAAACCTATGCTCAATCCCTCTTGCCGTTTATTGTCCAGTATTGCCTGAAGTTCGTTTATATGCTTTACTATCTGCATTTTGGATTAAAAATGAGGGTGCAAAGTAAATAAATAAATTAACACCAATCCTAACTTGTTAAGCTTTTTTAAGACCTCTGTAACCTGCTGGAATTGAATATTGCCGATATTTTACTAATTTTGCACAATTAAACTCAGGCAATTAAATGGAAAAGAAGAAAGTCTTATTTATTTCATCAGAAATTACCCCTTATCTTCCCGAGACAGAAATGTCAAAAAAATCCAGGTTCCTTCCACAGGGAATTCAGGAGAGAGGAAAGGAAATCCGGACTTTTATGCCTAGATATGGTAGTGTGAATGAACGTCGTAATCAATTGCATGAAGTAATCCGCCTGTCGGGGATGAACCTGATCATTGATGATACCGACCACCCGTTGATAATCAAAGTGGCCTCTATTCAGTCAGCCCGGATGCAGGTTTATTTTATAGATAATGAAGATTATTTTCAGCGCAAACAAGTTTTGAAAGATTCAAAGGGAAATGAGTTCGCCGATAACGACGAAAGAGCCATTTTCTATGCACGTGGAGTACTTGAAACTGTTGTAAAACTGCGTTGGGCTCCGGATTTAATTCATTGCAGCGGATGGTTGACTTCCCTGGTGCCCCTCTACATCAAAAAGGCTTACAACGACAATCCATTGTTTGTAAAATCGAAAGTGGTTTATTCTGTTTTTCATGATGACTTTAAAAAGTCGTTGGATGTAAATTTCAGGAATAAGCTAAAGATGAGCAATATAATTAGCGAAGATACAGAACTTGTTGACGAGCCAAGCTATGTAAACTTAAGCAAGATGGCGATTCAGTATGCTGATGCTGTTATTCAGGGAAGCCCGAAAATTAACAGTGAATTAACAGAATACATACAATCGTCGGAAAAATTATTTTTAGATTACCAACCTGAACATACCTATATTGATGCTTACAATGATTTGTATGATAAGATGTTGTAAGATAATAGGTTAAATAAATTTAAAACATATTAATTGGTGAAAAAAGAACTCAGCGTAATGTACAAATTCGTGGTCGGATTTGCATTGGTGTCACTTATATTTTGGAGTTGCAAGGAAGAACTGAATAAAACAGGTTATGGTTTATTGGACAAAGGTGATTTGGTTTCAGTAAAAAAGACTGAAATTGATAAATCTACTATTAAATCATTTACCGTTACCGATTTGAAGCAAAGAACAGATGAAACTACCTATAATCTGCTGGGTACTTTTAATGACCCGGTTTTCGGAAAAACAACTGCCGATTTTGCCGTTCAGTTCCGGTTGAGCAGATATCCCGATTTATCGAAAAATGCACAGCCCGATTCATTGGTTCTATACCTGTTATACAGGGAATTTTTCGGTGACGCGGTCACTCCGCAACGATTGAAAGTTTATGAGCTTGCATCAGACCTATCGTTCGATGCCAGGTATGAGCAGGATGTAAACCTGAAAGCTATCTCGAAAGGCGAAGTACTGGCCGATGTAAATTATGTTCCTAAATTCAAGCTTGATTCGTTAACGAACTTATACGGATCGACGAAAGCAAAACCAAAAGACACTGTTATTCAGGAAATTGCGATTAAGCTAAACGCTTCACTTATAAATAAGCTATGGGCTGCCGATTCGCTTACTTTATCAAAGAATGATCTTTTTCTTGAATATTTTAAGGGTTTGTACATTGAAGCAGGAGATTTGAACCAGGGTGGGGCTATTATGAGGATTTATACGCTTGCAGGCGGATCAAGAATGATTATGCATTACCACAACAGCGAAGAAGATTCACTGTTTTACAATTACAATATCAATGAAAATTCAGCGCGGGTAGGTCGTTTTAGTCACGATTATACAAATACTGCATTTGCAGCCAACCTCGATAAAAAAACAAATCAGGATAGTTTAATCTATTTACAAACTACCGGAGGATT
This sequence comes from Bacteroidota bacterium, assembly GCA_030695265.1. Taxonomy (GTDB): domain Bacteria; phylum Bacteroidota; class Bacteroidia; order Bacteroidales; family Prolixibacteraceae; genus Aquipluma. The sequence goes on along the minus strand of JAUYTA010000706.1, from coordinate 3,012 downwards.
GGGCAGTAGAATATTAATTCCAAATTTAAATTTCTGGAGAGATTCTGCCAATATCGCCATCAACAAGGCCGAACTGATCTTTCAGGTTGACCAGTTCTATACTGACACTGCAAAATACACGCCTCCTTACCAGGTGATTTTGAGTGCAATTAATGAAAAAGACAGCTTGTATTTTCCTTCTGATCTTGCATTCTCGCAGGCATATTTTGGTGGTGTATATAACAAAAAAGACGGAACTTACCGTTTTAACATCGCCAAGCACATGCAGGAATTGATTACTAAAAAACCAAACGGCGTTGGATATTTAAGGGAAAATTTTGGTTTTTTCCTGTCGATGGCCGACAGAAATTCCAATTACGGCAGGGTAGTTTTAAAAGGAGCAAACAGCAAAACAGGTATCCGTTTGGAAATTACCTATTCAAAAATAAATTAGCCCCCATTTTCGATCATCTAAACATATAATCGTATGTGTGGAATTGTTGGTTACATTGGCGATAAAAATGTTTATCCCATTCTGATTCAAGGGCTTCAACGGCTCGAATACCGTGGTTACGACTCTGCCGGTCTGGCGATTTTTAACAGTGAACTGAAAGTTTTCAAATGCAAAGGGCGCGTTGCCGATCTCGAAAAATTTGTTTCTGCCGAAGACATCAGCGGACACATCGGAATCGGCCATACCCGCTGGGCCACCCATGGAGAACCCAACGACCGCAATGCACACCCTCATACTTCAATGAACGGTGATTTTGTGCTGGTTCACAATGGCATCATCGAAAATTATGCGGAACTAAAATCGGACTTAATTAAGAAAGACTATACTTTTCAATCGGATACTGATACTGAAGTGCTGGTAAACCTGATTGAATATTTTTACCGGAATGCTGAAGAGGTGAATGCTGAAATTGCTGTTAGGTTGGCACTTTCGAAAGTTGTTGGCGCTTATGGCATTGTGGTAATCTGTAAAAATGAAAAGGATCAGTTGATAGCAGCCCGGAAGGGCAGTCCGCTGGTGATCGGAATTGGCCGCAGCGAATATTTTATTGCTTCCGATGCAACCCCGATCGTAAATTATACCGATAGCGTAATTTACCTGAACGATCACGATGTGGCGATCATTACCAGAGATAGCCTCACGCTGAAAACCCTTGAGAACAATCCGGTTGCCTTCAAAATCACAAAAGTTGACATGAGCATTGGTGATCTCGAAAAAGGAGATTTTGAGCATTTTATGCTGAAAGAAATTTTCGAACAGCCCAAAACCATTGAAGATACTTTTAGGGGACGCATTTTGCCCGATCATTCAGACATTGTTTTGGGTGGGTTGATGGATGTTTTTCCAAAAATCCTGAAAGCAAAACGAATCATCATCATTGGTTGCGGCACTTCATGGCACGCAGCTTTGGTGGGCGAATACCTGATCGAAGAATATGCACGCGTTCCGGTTGAAGTTGAATATGCATCAGAATTTCGCTACCGCAACCCGATACTGAGCAGCGATGATGTTGTAATCGCCATCACCCAGAGCGGCGAAACTGCCGATACACTTGCAGCTTTGCGCATGGCAAAGGAAAAAGGCGCAACCATTCTGGGTATTTGCAACGTGGTAGGATCGAGCATTGCACGCGAAACCGATGCAGGTGTTTATACCCATGCAGGTGTAGAAATCGGTGTTGCGTCAACCAAAGCATTTACTGCGCAGGTAACAGTAATCACACTTTTTGCACTTAAACTGGCCAAAGAAAAAGGGCAAATATCTCCTGAATTGTATCTTCAGCTAATTTCAGAATTGAGTGAAATTCCGGAAAAATTAAAATCCATTCTGGTAAAACATCCGGCAATAAAAGAAATTGCAGCCAAATACAAAGATTCTGTAAATGCACTTTACCTGGGAAGGGGTTATCTTTTCCCGGTTGCCTTGGAAGGCGCTCTTAAATTGAAAGAGATTTCGTACATACACGCCGAAGGATATGCTGCCGGTGAAATGAAACACGGCCCGATTGCCCTGGTTGACGATAATCTCCCAGTGATTGTTGTCGCGGCCAAAGATCATTACTACGAAAAAATTGTGAGCAACATTCAGGAAGTAAAAGCCCGGAAAGGGAATATTATTGCGGTTGTTACTGAAGGCGACGATGTTCTTAAAAACATGGTAAACGACGTGTTCGAAATTCCAAAATCACATCCGGCAGTTTCGCCATTGCTTGCCATTATTCCTTTACAGCTGTTCTCGTATTACATTGCTGTAATGCGGGGCTGCGATGTGGATCAACCAAGAAACCTGGCAAAGAGTGTTACAGTGGAGTAAGATAGAACGGGTTCAACTACTTTAAACGCGGTGATCAGGTTCAAATCAAAAATTGCCTTCCCATTCCCATTTTCTTCCAGTTCTTTCTGAACCCTGATAATGCCCCTGTTGTAACGGTACACATTACCTTCATTTCACGCATGGCGGATACTGGAACTGGTTTTTCTTTGGCAATGCTCAGTTCAACAAATGTGTCCATTTTTTGAAGCGCGTACCAGATTACTGCATTACGAGCGCCTACCCGAATCCAGATTTTGCCCTTTTACCGAACTGGTGGAAAATTGGATGGCTGTATTTCGGCAACCAATAAATCACCATTTGGGAAGGTGAACTTTTCAATTCTTCGATAACTTCATCTTCCTCAATCTCAGTTTCTATTTCGGCCAATATTTCAAGTTGAAATTTCAAAAAAATGCCAGTTCAGGGAAATCTATCCCTTCGCTGGCAATTTGTTGGTTGGTTTTAGACAAGTATCCCGGTTAAAAGGATGAAAAAGCGTGTGTGAAAAATGCTATCTGTTCAATTATTGTGTTGTACGAATATGCCTGAATTTGCCGATTGTCATTTGATTGTCATTAAGTTGTCATTAAGTTGGCTTGAAATGACAACAGAATGACTACGAATGACAATAATTGACTGCTACAAAAGACAATCAAGTTAAGTCAAACGGCAATCATCTATTTTTCTTAAATGGCCGGTATCTTCCA
>JAUYTA010000705.1 GCA_030695265.1 Bacteroidota bacterium | reverse complement strand
CGAAAGCCTTTTACCAGAAATGGATTGCCGACATGCTGGGGGCCCAGGATTTAACAACAGGTTATGTGCCCAACGGAGCGCCCTGGCAACCCGGTTGTGGTGGTGGCGTGGCCTGGGGGGCGGCTATCTGCATTATGCCCTGGGAGTTTTACCTGCACACGGGAGCTAAAGATATGCTGACCGACAATTTCGATGGTATGAAAGAATACATTCGCTACATGCAAACCTGGGTCGATCAGGATGGGATCATGTTTTCGAAGCGGACTGGAAATGATGGCAATATCCTGAAATGGTACAACCTGGGCGAATGGGTCACTCCGGGCGATTTGCCAGCCGATGAAATGGTGCACACGTTTTACTTCTGGCGCTGTGCCGACCTTACAGCACAAACAGCAAAGGTTTTGGGCAAATCTGATGAAGCAAAAAAATATGCTGATCTGGCCGAACAAACCCGGAAAGCTTTCTGGAAACGTTTTTACGACGAACAAAATGGCACCTACGGAAAATCAGGCGGAAATATTTTTGCACTGAAAATGGGCGTGCCAACCAATCAGTACAGCCGGGTGATCAGCGCGTTGAAAGCCGACATCAAAGCCAATAAAGGCCATTTGGATACCGGTATTTTCGGCACCCAGTTTTTCTTCGAAGTACTGTCGGAAAACGGGATGCACGATTTGGCGTATGAAGCAATTAACAAAAAAGAAGAACCCGGTTATGGCCGCTGGCTCGAATTGGGTTCTACCACTACCCGCGAGCAATGGAGTGAAGAAGGTTCGCACAATCACCCGATGTTTGGCGGCGGACTGGTTTGGTTTTACCGCAAACTGGCTGGAATGAATGCCGATCCTGAAAAACCCGGGTACAAGCACATTGTTTTCCATCCCCAGCCTGTTGCTGATCTGTCATTTGTAAAATATTACAATCAAACGGTTTATGGCGAAGCTGGAATTGAGTGGAAAAAAGAGAACGGGACATTTTTAGCGAAAATATCTGTTCCTGTTGGCTGCAAGGCAACAGTTTATATTCCGTTGATGCAAGGGAAAGTAATCACAGAAAGCGGACGCTCAATTGTCAATTCCAAAGATTTAAAATCTCTCAAGGAGGCAGAAGGTTATCAGGTATTTGCGGTTAAAAGCGGAAAATATGAATTTGTATCAAAATAGGAAACAATGAAAACGACTACATTAAGTTTTTTTAGTCTTGGTCTGATCGGACTAAGTCTTCACCCTGTTTCAGGAATGGAGCCTGCAAAACCGGCAATCCGGCCCAACATTCTCCTGATTATGGCCGATGACATGGGCTACTCCGACATTGGTTGTTTTGGCTCTGAAATTAAAACGCCCAATCTGGATAAACTGGCACAACAGGGAGTTCGTTTTTCGCAGTTTTACAACGCATCACGATGTTGTCCGACCAGGGCCTCGCTGTTAACCGGCTTGTATCAACATCAGGCGGGAGTGGGCGATATGGTCAACGATTTGGGCGTACCGGCTTACCAGGGTTACCTCAATACCACTTCGGTAACAATGGGCGAAGTCATGAAAATGAATGGCTACAACACGTATATGTCGGGCAAATGGCATGTTGGCAACCGACCGGAAACATTGCCCCGCAAACGTGGTTTCGACCGTTATTTTGGCCTGATCGACGGCGCCGGAAGTTACTTTGAGCGAATTCCGTACAGAACCAATCAGCAGGCGCCGCGCATGATGCTCGATGATGCCGATTACGATCCGCCCAAACAGGGTTTCTACTTTACCAATGCCATTACCGATTATGCCCTTCAGTTTCTGGAAGAGGAAAAGCAAAAAAAAGAACCGTTCTTTATGTACCTGGCCTACACCGCTCCGCACTGGCCGCTTCATGCTTTACCCGACGACATTGCCAAATACCGCGGAAAATACATGAAAGGCTGGGATGTGTTGCGCAAAGAGCGTTTCGAACGAATGAAAAAAATGGGTTTGATCGAAGCCTCGTGCCAGCTTTCTCCGCGCGATGTCAATTCTCCGGAATGGGATTCGTTAAGCCCGGAAGATCAGAAAATGTGGGATTTGCGCATGGCTGTTTATGCTGCCATGATCGATCGCTTGGATCAAAACATAGGCCGGATGGTGACGCAACTCGAAAAAATGGGAGAACTCAATAATACGCTCATCATTTTTCTGTCCGACAATGGTGGCTGCCACGAAGGCACCAAAAACAAAGGCAGTTTCATTCGCACGACCGGAGAAACCGGTACTGCCGATTCGTTCGACGCCTATGAATTCCCGTGGGCGAACGTAAGCAATACGCCTTTCAGGATGCACAAACACTGGGTACACGAAGGTGGAATTTCCACACCGTTCATCGCTTTTTATCCTGAACAAATAAAAGGAGGAAAGCTGGTTCATCAACCCGGTCATATTACCGATCTGATGACTACTTTTATAGATTATGCCGGAGGAAAATACCCGGAAACCTTCAACGGAAACCCAATCACTCCGATGGAAGGTGTTAGTCTGAAAACTGCTTTTTCAGGAAAAAAAATGAAACGGGAACAACCCATTTTCTGGGAGCATGAAGGAAACCGTGCCATGCGAGATGGCGATTGGAAACTGGTTTCGCAATACAATTACGGCCAAAAGAAATTTTTGGGCTGGGAACTTTACAACCTGAAAAACGACCGGTCGGAACTGAACGATTTAAGCGCCGAACAGGCTGACCGTAAAAAGCAGATGATTCAGGAGTATGAAAATTGGGCGGATCGGGTAGGAGTGGTCTCCAAAGAAAAGCTGGACAAACGATAAACCCAAAAATATTTACGATTTTACGATTTACAATTTAACCATTCATCATGAACCTTACAAATCAAACCAAACTGTTTGCCGGACTGCTTCCTTCACTGATGACAGCAGCCCTGCCTTATATATCGCAAGCTCAAAACAGTCAGAAGCAACCGAATATCATCTGGATATCGACCGAAGATTTCAGCCCGCACCTGGGTTGTTACGGCGATAAGGTGGCGCAAACTCCGAATATCGACAAACTGGCTACCCAGGGAGTGCGGTTCACCAATGTGTTTACTTCGGCGGCAATTTGTGCCCCTGTTCGCGCCGGGATTATCACCGGAATGTACCAGAACTCGATTGGCTGCATGCACATGCGCACCACCAGCTATCGCCGTTCGGTTGAAAACCCGGTGGAATTTACAGCAGTTCCGCCTCATTACGTAAAAGCTTTTACCGAATATTTGAGGGTGGCAGGTTACTATTGCACCAACAACAACAAAACCGATTACCAGTTTGCCAAAGATCCGGTTCCGGTTAGTATTTGGGACGATTGCAGCCGGACAGCCCATTACAAAAACCGACCGGATAAAAATCAGCCTTTCTTCGCGGTGTTCAATCATCTTGGCACACACGAAAGCCAGAATTGGGACATCAGCAACGTGAAAACCGACCCGAAAAAAGTAAAGGTTCCGCCGTATTATGCTGACACAGAAATTGTGCGCCGCAATCTGGCCAAATCATACGACAACACGGCCAGACTCGATTCGGTAGTTGCCAGTTTGCTGGCAGAACTGGATCGCGAAGGCGAAGCTGCCAATACGATTGTCTTTTTCTGGGGCGATCATGGCGACGGACTGCCACGCGGCAAAAGGTGGTTGTACGATTCCGGCCTGAATATCCCGCTGATCATTCGCTGGCCGGGCGCAGTAAAACCCAATACGGTGAACGATCAGTTGATCAGCTCCATTGATTTTGGGCCGACTGTACTTTCGATGGCTGGGGTGAATGTACCTTCGCACATGCAAGGCCGCGCATTTTTGGGCAACCAGACCGCCGAACCGCGTCAGTATGTTTTTGGAACCCGCGACCGGGTGGACGAATCGTACGACATGATCCGCTCAGTTCGCTCGAAAGATTACCTGTACATCCGCAACTTTTATCCGAATGAGCCTTTTCATATCTGGGTCCCTTATCTGAACAAGATGCCCATTATGCAGGAAATGATGTGGCTGGATGCCGAAGGGAAACTGAATCCGGCGCAAAAAAGCTGGATGGCCAGTACTCGTCCGCCGGAAGAATTGTACGATGTAAAAGCCGATCCTTTTCAGTTGAACAATCTGGCTGACAACCCGAAATACAAAACCGTTTTGGCCGAAATGCGCCTGCAACAGGACAACTGGGCAGTAACCATCAACGATTTGGGACGGATGAACGAGCCGGAAATGATCGAAATAATGTGGCCGGGCGGCAAACAACCGGTGACAGACAAACCTTATTTTATTGTAAATGCTCCGGAAGATCGTGGCTCGAAAAATTACCAGACCGGAGGAACATTCTCCGCGCCTATGACGCTTGCTTTTTACTGTCCGACACACGGAGCCTCCATTGTTTATACCACAGAAACAGGCAATAAACCTGCCTGGAAACTTTACAGCGGCCCGCTGCGATTGGCAAAAGGCACCAACTCCATCAGGATAAAAGCGGTAAGATACGGTTACGAAGACAGCGGGGAGATTTCAGGAACATTTGAAATAAAGTAGTTGATACCCTGCTGAATTTCTATATTTGTTCAATTATTACAAATACACGCAGGATTTGAAAATCGCTCAATTAACTGATTCGGATCTGATAGTACGAATAAAGAACGGTGATGAGGTCGCCTTCGAACTCGTATTCTATAAATACAAAGGAAAGTTGTACGACTTTGTACGCCGCAGTTTGTCGGAAGAAGAAGATCCGGAGAGCATTGTTCAGGAAGTGTTTGTTAAACTTTGGATGAATCGGGCAGAACTCGATCCTCAGCAATCTTTCAACGGTTATATTTACACCATTGCGCGGAACGAAATTTACGGGCATTTGCGAAAACAGCTTACGCGTAAAAAATATCAGGAGGAGCGGTATAAGTTTGTCCATCTCACTGAAAGGCTTGTATTGTTTAGCCTCTACGAGGTATTCTGCATTTGGATCTTGACTTTACTACAACACTTGATCTCCTACGGAGAATTTTCCGCGTAGCGCCTGCCAGCCGCAGGCAGGGATAAAGTATTGTAGATCAACACAGAGATAGTCCCAATTTTCCGCGTAGCGGATAAACTCTTTATTTTATCTGAAAACAATGATTATAATCCTAAACCAATGAATAAACCACGATTTTTCACATTGATGCTGGCTGTCATTCTTAGCCTAAACCTTTCGGCACGCGATTTTTTTGTTGCGCCGAATGGCAGCGATCAAAACCCCGGAACCAAAATACAACCGCTTGCCAGTCTGAATGGTGCGCGCGACCTGATTCGTCAACTACGGAGTCTGGGCAGACTCAACGAGGAAGTCCGCGTGATGGTTTCCAACGGCATGTACTTTATGACCGAACCCTTGCTCCTGACTGATCAGGATTCCGGAACCGAAACTTTCCCTGTGATTTACCGGGCAGAAGAAGGTGCCAATCCGGTTTTTATTGGAGGCATTCCAATCAGAAACTGGGAAAAAGTAAGCGATAAAGTATGGAAAGCCAAAGTTCAGGAGGTAAGTCGCTTTGGTTTTTATTTCGAGCAGCTTTACGTAAACGGGCAACGTGTAACCCGCGCCAAATCGCCCAATCAGGGGTTTTATTTTCTGAAAGGAGTTGACGAGACGGTTGTTTCGAAAGGAAATGGACGAGTGCCTGAAATGGCGGTTCAAAAGCTGAAGGTTTTTCCGGAAGCTGCCGCTGATTTTGCCAAATTCTCGAAAACTGATTTTGATGATGCCGTGCTGACCCTTTACCACAAATGGGATAATACCAGAAAACGCGTTTCCGGTTTTGACATTGATAGTTCTGCCGTTTTTACTACCGGAAAAGGCATGAAACCCTGGAATAGCCTTGATAAACAAACCCGGTACACGGTTGAAAATTTCAAAGCAGCGCTCGATACTGTTGGCGAATGGTACCTCGAACGCAATGGCGATTTGTTTTACATTCCGGCGGAAGGCGAAAATCCGAATCAGATGAAGATTTACGCGCCGGTAACCGAACGATTTGTGACTTTGTTGGGAAATGAGCAAACAGGGAAAAAAGTGCAACACATCCGCTTCGAAAACCTTCGCTTCGAGGTTTCTGGGTATCGGATGCCGCTTTGGGGAAACGAACCGGCACAGGCTGCTTCTCCGGTTGAGGCCACCATCATGGCCGATTATGCCAGCAATATCAGCTTTGTGAATTGTGAAATATCGCAAACCGGCACAAGCGCCATCTGGCTGCGAAAAGCCTGCACCAATTGCACCATTCAGCAATGTTACCTGCACGATTTGGGCGCCGGTGGGGTTAAAATTGGCGACATACGCATTCCTGAAAATGAAAAAGAACTGACTCAACGCATCAAGGTGGACAATAACATCATCCGTTCGGGTGGTTATGTTTTCCCTTGCGCGGTTGGTGTCACTATTTTTCAGGCCAGCGACAATGCTGTTACCCACAACGAAATTGCCAACTTCCGCTATTCGGGCGTGTCGGTCGGCTGGGTTTGGGGATATTCGCACAGTCCGAGCAAACGAAACATTATTGAATTCAACCACATTCACCACCTCGGCTGGGGCGAACTGTGCGACATGGGCGGCGTGTATTGTCTGGGCGAATCAGAAGGAACTTCGGTGAGCAACAATGTGATCCACCATGTGTATTCGTTTGATTACGGCGGCTGGGGATTGTATACAGACGAAGGTTCGACCGGCATACGAATGGAAAACAACCTCGTTTATGCCTGTAAAAATTCAGGTTTTCATCAGCACTTCGGAAAAGAAAATTCCATCCGCAACAACATTTTTGCTGCCAACTTCAAAGGCCAGTTGCAGGCAACACGCGTGGAAGAGCATCTTTCGTTCAATTTCACCAACAACATCGTTTGGTTCAACTCCGGAAGTTTGCTCGTTAGCCGCTGGAGCCAGTTCAACATTAATTCAGACAATAATTCGTATTGGGATATGCGTACGAAAGACGTCCGCTTCGATAAAGCATCGTTCAAAGAATGGCAGGCTTCGGGCAAAGACCGCAATTCAGTAATCGCCAATCCTGAATTTGTGAATCCGGAAAGTTTCGATTTCAGGATAAAAAATAAAGCGTTGATGAAAAAAATCGGTTTTAAGCCATTCGACTATTCAAAGGCCGGAGTTTACGGGGATGAGAAATGGAAAAAACTGGCAGAATTTGATCCGGCTGTTGCCAAAAAATATGATAATTCTACTACAAAGTAGAACTATGTCAGAATCTGCTAAGTAATTCGCTGAAGTATAGTTGACCAGGTATTGTCCCTTGAAATCCGGATAAATTACAATCAATCAAATTAACTTCGGATTTCGTTTGCGAACAGTTGCACCCAGCGCTATGCCGGCGCTAATGATCACAAGGTTTTTAATGATGTATTGCCCTTCGAGGGTTGTGTTGCAGATTTGGAGTGATAACGCCTCATTGCTACATTTTGTTTAGAAGAAAGTCATATTCCTCAGAAGTGATAATAGAAATAAAATGTACGTTCGTTGGGAAACATAACACTTACACTTTTCAGGAAGTGAAAGGAGAATTAAACGGTTTATACTTCTTTGCCAATCAAATAGATGGTGTAAATGATAAATGTTGCAAGCAATATTCCCGCTTCCCATCGGTCTAATTTTTTCTTTCCCAATGTAAACATTGCAATAAACAGAAACGCTGTTCCGCCTGCGAGTATATACATATCGGTATTAAAAGAAGGATTGTACCTGATAGGATTGATCAATGAACTCACAGAAAGAATTAGTAAAAGATTAAAAATATTGGAGCCGATGATGTTTCCGATTGCTATGTCGCTGTTTTTCTTTAATGCTGCTACTACCGAGGTTACCAATTCGGGCAACGAGGTACCAGCCGCGATGATGGTTAAACCAATAATTTTTTCGCTAACTCCAAAATCAACGGCAATTTCTATTGCATTGTTTACAACCAATTTGCCTCCAAATACCAGTCCGGCTAATCCTATTGAAATCAGTCCCCATATCTTCCAGTTGGAGAGTTCTTTTGTTGCTATTTCCAATTCAAGTCTTTCCGTTTTCATTTGTTTATAAATGTAAAAGAGGAAAAGCAAAAACAGAATTAAAAGTACCAACCCATCCATTCGTGAAAGTACATTGTTCGTTTGCAAAAAGAGCCGGTTCGAGAGCACAAACACGACAATTATTGCAAAAAACGAAATTGGTATTTCTTTCCAGACAGTACTCGATTGTACCGTAATTGGCATGATCAACCCAACAATTCCGAGTATTACAAACAGATTTAAATTATTGCTTCCAATTACATTGCCAAAAATGATGTCTGAATGGTTCTGTAATGAAGCAATTGAATTTACTATCAATTCAGGAGCAGATGTGCCAAATGAAACAATTGTTAAGCCAATTACAAGGTCAGAAACATTGTGTTTTTTTGCAAGCGATGAAGCTCCGCTTACTAACCAGTCTGCACCTTTTATCAGTATAGCAAAACCTATTATCAGAATTGTAATTGGAAGAATCATTTGTGTTTGTTTTTGCAGTCGTTTTAAATTTCTTTGGCAATCAAATAAGTTGTATATATTAAAAATACTGCCAGTAATACTGCTGCTTCCCATCTGTCCAATTTTTTCTTTTTGCCTGAAAACATTGCAGCAAACAGGAATAACGTTCCGCCTGCAAGCATGTAAACGTCTGTATTGAAAGCAAGATTATAAGTAACCGGTTTGATGAATGAACTCACCGAAAGAATCAGTAAAAGATTAAAGATATTGGAGCCGATAATGTTTCCGATCGCGATGTCGCTGTTTTTCTTCAATGCTGCCACTACTGAAGTTACCAATTCGGGCAACGATGTGCCAGCCGCGATAATGGTTAATCCAATAATTTTTTCGCTTACGCCCAGATTGGATGCAATTTCAATCGCATTGTTTACAACCAATTTGCCTCCGAATATCAGTCCGGCAAGTCCGATTGTAATCAGCCCCCAAATCTTCCAATTTGAAATTTCCAATGTTGCTATTTCAAATTCTGTTTTTTCTGTTTTCATCTGCTTATAAACGTAAAACAGGAAGAGTACAAACAGTATAAACAATAAAGCTCCGTCAATTCGAGAAAGAACATTGTTCTCCTGTAAAAAGAAACTGTTTGAGAGGATAAACACGATAACTATTGCAAAAAACGAAATTGGTATTTCTTTCCAAACCGTACTCGACTGCACCGTAATTGGTAA
>JAUYTA010000701.1 GCA_030695265.1 Bacteroidota bacterium | reverse complement strand
AGGAAGCAAAACCATACGTTTTTACCCGCAATGGCGACCGGCTTGGCTGGAAAAAAGGCACAGATTCGAAATGGAATTTGACTCTTTTTATCGAAGGAGGACGCGTTGCCGACAAAGGGGATTACAAAATGAAATCTGCGTTGCGCGAAGTGGCTCAAACTATTGCCGGCCAATTTATCCTGACTGGAAACCAGAACGTGATTATTGCAAATGTGACTTCCGAAGAGAAGAAGAAAATAAGCCTGATTTTAAAAGAAAATGGTGTTTTGCCCGGTGAAATTTCGGGCCTTCGTCAAAATTCTATTGCCTGTGTCGCGCTGAATACCTGCGGTTTGGCTTTTGCCGAGGCTGAAAGGTATCTGCCATCGCTGGTCACCAAAATCGAAACAATTCTCGATCAGCATGGATTGTTAAAAGAAGAAATTGTGATTCGGATGACCGGTTGCCCGAATGGTTGCGGAAGGCCATATCTGGCGGAAATTGGCTTTGTCGGTAAATCAGAAGGTCACTACAACCTCTATTTGGGCGGAAATTTTATCGGAACCCGCCTGAATACCCTGTACAAGGAAACGCTTACCGAAGACGAAATCCTGGCCGAATTGCAGCCAATCATTGCCGATTACGCCGCGAATCGGACTGAAGGTGAAAAACTGGGCGATTTTGTGATACGCAAACAATACGTGAAAGAAACATTGAAAGGCTCAGATTTTAGGCATTAATCACCTCAATTGTTAAAGAGCAAAAAATACTTTGAACTCAAAAAATGGAGATAAAAAATAAAACAATCTCAATTCTTGGATGCGGATGGCTCGGAGTGCCACTTGCAAATCATTTTCTGGAAAAAGGATCTACAGTGAAAGGTTCAGTTACATCAGAAGAAAAATTTGGATTGTTAAAAGATGAAGGTATTTTGCCGTTCCGGTTGGTTTTATCTGATACCGAAGTCATCCTGGATGATCCGGATTTTTTTAATTGCTATGTATTGATTATTTCTATTCCTCCCCGCCGAATCGAAGGTATTGAGCAGGTTTTTCCATCGCAGATCAGACGTTTGATCCCATTTATCCTGAAGTCTGGAATTCAGAAGGTTATTTTCATTTCATCAACCTCCGTTTATCCAGATCAAAACCAACTTGCGAATGAAAAGGACAACTCGGTTCCTGACAAAGCGAGTGGGCGGGCATTGGTCGAAGCCGAGAATTTATTGAGAGAACAAACCGGATTTAAAACCACCATACTTCGGTTTGGCGGCTTAATTGGCGCCGATCGCAATCCGGCACGTTTTCTCCTGAAATCAACCCAGCCAATTGCCAACGCGCCGGTTAACCTGATTCATCAGGACGATTGTATCGGAATAATTTCTGCCATCATCAAACAGGAACTTTGGGGCGAAACGCTGAATGCCTGCTGCCCTGAACATCCGATGAAAAAAGACTTCTACGAAAAAGCGGCCACCAAATCAGGATTACCGGTTCCGGTTATTTCCGAAGAACTTGTCGCCTTTAAAACCATCGACAGCAGCAAACTTATCCGGTTGCTCAATTATCAGTTTATTTATTCAAGTCCAATGGATTATCTGGACTCAATGATTATTACATAAAAAAGATACCTGCATGATTCGCATGACCAATGTTCAATGCTTTTTTTCTCCCCTCCTTCGGAGGGGTTGGGGGAGGCTATTATGATTTCCATAGTTGGCGCTGGTCCGGGCGATCCTGAATTACTGACGGTAAAGGCGCTGAAACGCATTCAGGAAGCGGATTGTATTTTACACGATGCATTGGTGAGCGACGAAATTCTGAACCTCTCAAGACCTGATGCTCAACGGGTTTATGTTGGAAAATTGTATCAGGACGGACAGGATCAGACCGACCGGCAGGAATGGATCAATCAGCTAATTATAGATTTGGCTTCGAAAGGACAAAAAGTGGTTCGCCTGAAATCAGGAGATCCGATGATTTTTGGTCGTGG
>JAUYTA010000693.1 GCA_030695265.1 Bacteroidota bacterium | reverse complement strand
AAACAAATTCGCGAAATAAAAAAAGTCAGTCTTGAAGAGCTGGCCGAACGGAGCGGAATGGAAATCGCAATGGTGCAGATGATAGAACAGGAAAGGAATATACCCTCGTTGGCTCCACTGATTAAAATTGCCCGTGCACTTGGTGTTCGCCTTGGAACTTTCCTCGACGACAGTAATTCATACGGTCCGGTGGTGGTGCGCTCAGGCGAATACCACAAAGGGGTGCGGTTTACCTCACAAGCCGGTGAATCGCGTGAGCACCTGAATTTCTTTTCTCTTGCGTTCGACAAAGCAGGTAGAAACATGGAACCATTTATTATCGACATTGAGCCCGGACAACAATCTGACTACATGCTTTCGTCGCACGAGGGAGAAGAATTTATTTATGTGCTTGATGGTTCGGTTGAAATCAACTACGGAAAAGAAATTTACAAACTGGACAAAGGCGACAGTATTTACCTGGATTCAATCGTGCTGCACAATGTACATGCAGGTGACAACCAGTCAGCCAGAATTCTTGCAGTGGTATATGCTCCCTTTTAGTCCTCATTCCTGAAAACCTGATTTCATGCAACTACTTGATTATACGCTGGGCGAATTACTTGAGAAGTATGCCATTGAAGCTCCTGACAGGGAATTCATGGTTTATACCGACCGGAATTTACGTTTTACTTATTCACAGTTTAACGATAGGGTTGACCAGCTTGCCAAAGGATTGCTGTACATCGGCGTAAGGCCGGAAGACAAAGTTGGCATTTGGGCCAACAACGTACCCGACTGGCTCACTTTTATGTTTGCAACGGCAAAAATCGGAGCAATACTGGTCACCATCAATACCAGCTATAAATCCACTGAGTTGGAGTACCTGCTTGAGAATGCAGACATTCACACCCTCTGCATGGTGGAAGGGTTTCGCGACAGTGATTACGTGAACATGGTTTTCGACCTGGTTCCTGAACTTAAAAACAGTCAGCGTGGAAACCTTAAAAGTGAAAAATTTCCGATGCTTCAGAACGTTATTTTTATCGGGCAGCAAAAGCACCGTGGAATGTACAACACTGCTGAACTCATGTTGCTTGGCAGCCATATTGACGATTTTGAGCTGGAACAGATCAAGGAAAATATTACCTGCCATGATGTTGTGAATATGCAATATACCTCCGGAACTACAGGTTTCCCCAAAGGCGTAATGCTGACACACCACAACATTCTGAACAACGGATATGCGGCAGGCGAATGCATGAAATTTACCCACAAGGAACGTCTGTTGGTTTGCGTGCCACTTTTCCATTGTTTCGGTTGCGTACTTGCACTTTGTGCCATTATTACTCATGGAGCGACAATGGTAATGGTTGAAAATTTCGATCCGCTGATGGTACTGGCTTCCGTAGAAAAAGAAAAATGTACCGCCTTGCACGGAGTACCGACCATGTTTATTGCTGAATTGAATCACCCGATGTTCAGCATGTTCGATTTAAGTTCGCTGCGTACCGGAATCATGGCCGGCTCACTCTGCCCGATAGAAACCATGAACCAGGTGATGCAGAAAATGAACATGAAAGACATCATCATCGTTTACGGGCTTACCGAAACTTCGCCGGGAATGACTGCCACCCGAACACACAATTCTCCTGAAGTGCGGGCAACCACAGTTGGTTTCGAATTCCCCAATGTGGAAGTTAAAATAGTAAATCCTGAAACCGGAAATGACAGTGGGGTGGGAGAGCAGGGCGAAATTTGCTGTCGTGGCTATAACCTGATGAAAGGCTATTATAAAAATCCGGAAGCGACCGCCAAAGTAATCGACAAAGATGGTTGGCTGCATTCGGGCGATTTGGCAATGAAAACTCCCGATGGATTTTACAGAATCACCGGTCGTATCAAAGACATGATTATCCGTGGCGGGGAGAATATTTATCCGCGCGAAATCGAGAACTTCATTTATAACATGCCTGAAGTGGAAGCTGTTGAAGTGGTGGGCGTTCCCAGCAAAAAATACGGTGAACAGGTTGGCGCTTTTGTGAAACTTAAAGCAGATCAGGAATTAACCGAAGAAGCCGTTCAGGAATTCTGTCGTGGAAAAATTGCCCGTTATAAAATTCCGCAATTCATTTTCTTCGTTAATGAATTCCCAATGACCGCCAGCGGAAAAATACAGAAATACAAATTGCGTGAATTGAGCCTCGAATTGCTTGCAAACAAAGGAATTGAGGTGATTTAATAATGCTTTCAGCTATTTCCTTCAGATTTCTTTGGCCTTTTCTGTAGGAATAGTTTATATGAGTATCCGGTTATATACCGATATAGTTGAATAATGAGAAAATATTCTTTGCCGTTCGCCTTTAGGCAACGGGTTGTATTTAATCTAAAACAAAAACAATATGGAACCAGAAGTCAGTTTAAAAAACACCAAAAATGAAATCCTCTCGGCGTACGAGGATGTTTTGAAGAAAATTCAGGCTCAAAAAACGTCTGAACCGAAACAGCTACAGGAAGAAAAGCGCCAGCAGGAAGTGATCAAAAAAGCATCGGACAATACCAACGAAGGAATTGTAACCGGCATTACCGCACTCAAACTAAATGTTGCCAAAGAGCTCGATAAATTGAGCGAGCACTTGAGCTCTGAATATAAAAAATTGGAAGACATACAATTGGCCATGCGCCTTGAAAAACAAAACCTGGAAGATCTTTATCAGGTTACCGCCAATGCCGATTCGCTGGCAGCCATGCTTCAGGCGCAAAAAGAGCGAAAAGCCTTGTTTGAAGCTGAAATGACAGAGAAGCGAAATGCTTTCGAGGAAAAAATGAAAGCAGACAAACTAAATTCAGAGGAAAAAATCAGGAATGAAACTGAAGCATTCGAAACTTCAATAAATGCCCAAAAAGAACTTTGGAAAATTGAACAGTTAAAATGGGCAGAGCAGCAAAAGGAACAGAAGGAAAAAACAGATAAAGAGCGGAAACGCGAAGAAGAGGAATATGCCTATTCGCAGAAAC
The DNA here is from genome assembly GCA_030695265.1 of Bacteroidota bacterium. GTDB lineage: Bacteria > Bacteroidota > Bacteroidia > Bacteroidales > Prolixibacteraceae > Aquipluma. Next base: position 2,755 of record JAUYTA010000693.1, on the reverse strand, counting down.
TAACCAGAAAAAAAGAGAACGACCTTTACGAAGAAAAAAAGGCCGGTCAGGAAAAAGAATTGGCCGAAAGGAAAAAAACTTTTGACCTTGAAATTGCCCAGCGTGAAGCCCAGGTTATTGCTGCTGAAAATGAACTTATGGAATTGAGGACAAAAAATTCGGCCTTCCCTGCCGAAATCGACAAGGCTGTGGCTACCGCTGTAAAATTGGCTACCGAAAAACTGCAATCCGAATTCCGGTTCGAAAAAGAACTGACAGCCAAACAAACTGAAGGTGAGCTTAAACTAAAAGAGCAGACCATCGAAACGCTGAAAAGCAAAATCAAAGATATGGATGCGCTGGTGAACGAAGCTTCGAAAAAAGCGACCACCGCCGAAACCAGCGTCAAAGACATTGCCATGAAAGCGATTGAAAGTTCAGGCAAAATGCAGTTATTCGGAAATTCGCGTGAAAGTTCAGGAAAAGAATAAAGGAATATCGGAATGCAATTATTTAGCAACTTATTTCAAAACCTTACGGAGGATGAAAAGTGCAATTACCTTTTTCAACTTCTGGAAAACAACCAAACGCTGAGAGCGGATTTCATCAAACATTTTGAAGTCAATTACGAGAATCTACGGTTGAATTCCGAGCCTCCATTTTCGTCGGAAGATACAATAATAGCCATTATTGACAAAGCCGAAAGCATCATTGAAATTTTGGAAGAACTCGATTTTGAGGAACCGGATTGGGACCGCTGGCATGGTTCAAACCATTATGTTCCCGAGTATGAAGTTGCCCGAATTGTTGCAGAGGATGAGGCTGCGGAGGTTTTCGAAGATTATGTCACTGATTTGAAAATGGTTTTGCAAACGGGAAACCTGGTGGATATAATACGCGATTTTACTGCTGTTTTCCATGGTATTACTTGTGCTGAAATAAACGATCCTTACTCTAATCTGGGAGATCCGGCCAATGATTTTTTTATTGAAGAAACAAAAAGAATCAGCAAAGAAAATCAACAAAACCTTGCAAACCGGACGTTTAATAAAATTGATTGTAAAAATGCGACGGAGCTGGCTTTCTCGTTTAACAGCCAGTATTATAAGGATGAAAATGAATATCTTCGATTTATTTCGGACATTCTGATAGCGGTTGTTAAAGATAAAACCCAGGCTCTGATTGTATGGGAAGCGAAACAAAAATTTAATGCCGGGTTAAGTGCAGTTCCGAATTTATTGAACAAGGTAACCAAACTCATTGGCGACAAAAAGATTTGGATAGAGAGCCTTGAATCCTGCTTTTTGCAGGATTTTGATACTTCAATAGAATTAATGGATTACTATTATGGCCAGGATAGAAATAAATTTGAGAAATCGGCACCAGGTTTATATGGAAGGTTTAACATGCAGACCTTAGAATATTTATTGGATAAAGTAGTTTTAGGAACTCCGTTCCATATTTCGTTATTGAAAAAAAATGCAAGTTACAAAGCTGATATTGATAGTTTTGAAAAGTTGAAAAGACAAATAACACCTGAAGAGATTGTTCCATTTATCGAATCGTTGGATAACAGCGACACCAAAGCAAAGTTTTATGCGCACGAAAAATTGTTTGATCAGCTTATTGAGTTGATAAACAAAGACTATTTTAAAAATCTGAACTCGTATTATTCGATTAATTTTGACAAAGCTGTTCATTATTTATTTACCGAACGCCCGCTTATTGCATGGGAAATGATCAAAAAAAGCATTACTCATAAAATGGCGAAATTACGTTCGAGAGAAACTTACAGCGAAATTGCATCAATGCTTAAAAAAGCAAAAAAGATAGAAGGTATGGATGAAAATATCCGAAAATTAACATCGGAGCTTTACAACCAAAAACCAAACTTGCCGGCTTTAAAAGATGAGTTCCGAAAAGCAGGACTGGTGATATAAAATCATAAAAAAGTCCGGAGTGTAATGTACCGGACTTTTTTATGGCGTAATAAACCAAATTACATTTTATAATATTGTTCCCAACCTTTGCGGGGTGGCGCGCCAACCAACATCTGATTTGCCAGTTTGTTGTTGGTAATTTGTTTGGTTTCGCGGTCGAAAACAATTTTGGTATTCAGTTGCTGGGCCAAAACCCCCAGGTTAAAAACCTGGCTTAACGGACCTGCGATATCAAATGGCGATCGGGTTTTTTCTTCACCTTTTACTGCTTTCAGGAAGTTCGCATAATGGTTCGACGGACTAACGGGAACTTCAGGTAATTTCGATTCCATTTCCTTTGCTTTTTCAGCCGGAATAATAGACAAAGTACTTCCGTGCGATCCTCCTTTGAAAATCAGGTCTTTGCTGTAAATTTCCTTGCCGGGGTTTAGCTTGGCAGGTTGTATTTTGCCTACGCTTGTTGGCGGAATATTCGGGTCAAGTTCAGAAGTACCAAAACCTTCAGGAACCTGAGGAACATTGTTTACACCATCGTGCCACATAATTTCAAGCGGAGGCATGTTGCCACGTTTCGGAAATTTAAACGACAGCGTTGAAGACATTGGGAAAAAGAACGGATTGTGACCTTCAAGTTTCAAGGGATCAACCTCGTAAGGCAAACCAAGATTCAGGAATTCGTGGGCTGTATCGATAATGTGAGCGCCCCAGTCGCCCAATGCGCCCATTCCGAAATCGTACCAGCAGCGCCATTGTCCGTTGATAAAGTCTTTGTTGTAATCGTGCTCTTTAACGGCCATCAGCCAGATATCCCAGTCCAATGTTTCAGGAATCGGTTC
>JAUYTA010000853.1 GCA_030695265.1 Bacteroidota bacterium | reverse complement strand
GGCGCTGCCGCCGTACAAAATATTGGAGCTTATGGAATGGAAATCCAGAACCAAATTGAATCGGTCAACGGATTTGACCTGGAAACGCAAACTGAATACACATACAATTCAATAAATTGCCAATATGCCTACCGCGACAGCATCTTCAAGAATCATTTGAAAAACCGATTTGTAATTACCAGCGTAGTTTTCAAGCTCGATAAATTTCCGGAGTTTATACTCAACTACGCCAATTTGAAAACCGAAGTTGAAAAGCTGGGCGTTGTCAGCCTGCGAAATATTCGACAAACAGTCATCCGGATTCGTGAATCGAAATTGCCCGATCCGAAGGTTATGGGTAATGCCGGGAGTTTTTTCAAGAATCCAATAGTAGAAACTTCGCTGGCTGAGCAACTGTGGAACAACTTTCCAACGCTGCCTCAATATCCGGCAACCCAAGGAAAAACAAAACTGGCAGCCGGTTGGCTGATCGAACAATGCGGATGGAAAGGTTTTCGCCGGGGCGATGCAGGCGTACACGAAAAACAGGCGCTGGTTCTGGTCAACTATGGAAATGCGACAGGCGCTGAAATCTATGAACTTTCAGAAGAAATTAAACAATCGGTTCAGGAGAAGTTTGGAGTTGAATTGGAACGGGAAGTGAATGTGATAAGCCTCCCCTAACCCCTCCAAAGGAGGGGGATTTAGCAACTACATTGTAAGGCACTGTTTTTGGAGTGTTTGGACATATCCTTACTTTACGATCAGTACTCATCCGACTGGAATTCATCGGATGAGTAGCAACCCGATTCGAAATCATCGACTTCCTTCCTCAATAGAAAATAACCCCGTTATCACTTTTTCCGGCATACCACCAACCAAAATTTCATGGGTTCTTCGTTTTCAATGTGTTTCACGGGTTCGTCAATTTCACGCGACTCAACCAATCCGAAAGGCGAAAACTCTTTTTGAATTGATACTGAATCATAAAAGAAAACGGTCAATCCTTTCTCTATCATGAACCTGTTATTGCTTACAAATTTCCCTTTGCCGAATAGCTTATTCTTATCAGAGGCAACAACAAAAACCATCCATCCACCATCTTGTAGCTGGTCAAGGCATTTCTGCATGATTTTTCTACGATCAGTCTGATTGAATAAATGTAGCAGCGCAAAGCAAAAAATACCATCGTATTTCTCTTTGCCCAGCGGCATTTTAAGCACCGAACCATGATGAATCGGGAAATCCAGTCCATTCTCACGAGCCAGATCACTGGCTGTTTTCGAAATTTCGATTCCGGTTACTTCAATTCCCGTTTCGAGAAAAGGCCTGGCATTGCGACCAAATCCAACGCCCGGAATCAGTACCGTTTTTAAATTGTTTTCGGTGAAAAGTTTACTTGTTTGAATAGCAGAATCTGTCGGTTCAAACGACCAGTTTGTGCCAATTTTTTGAAATTTATTATCCCAGAATTCACTCATCTCTTTTATATTTTTGTTCCTATGAAAATCATATCTGTAGTAATGTGGCCATCGGGCTCGGGGTATTCCTGAAGTTTAAGATGACTGATCTCAAAGCCGTTTTCAGCAAAAGAATTCTCCAGATCGGCCCTGCTGTGATAATTGAAATTAAGTCGACAGAAGTTTTCAATCGAATCCTGATAGCCACTAACATCCGAAAATTTTTCGGCATATTCGGCAGCAAATTCATCAAAACGCTGTACCGAAATATCAAAGTTCTCCTTTTCTTAGCCTTCTCCTTTTTCAGATTTTTGGTATTGCTCAACCACCTCTTTTGCCTTGTCAAAATCAATATTCGAGACAAATATTTTTACTGGTCCGGCGCCTCCACCAACCACATTCCAGGGAGCAAGAACGCCCATTCGTTCATCTTTGGTAAACGATTCGATTTCCGCATTGTCCAATAAGCTTTTCAGCAACGAGGCTTCCCAGTCATTTCCCTCGAAAACTTCAACCGGGTAAATTTGATTTTCCATATTCTCAGATTTTAATTGAAATCCAATTCATTTTCAGTTTATTTAATTGTGAAGCCGCTAAGCTTTTTAAGATATTCGCGATCGATGCTGGCACCCAGTCCTGCTACTTCCGGCACCGTAATTATTCCATTTTCGCCATAGTTTATTCCTCCTGAAACCGGATCTTCACAAAACATCATTGGTGTATCGAAATCGCAAAAAGTAACATCATCGCTTGCCAAAGCCAAATGTGCTGCGGCGGTGAATCCGATTCTTGATTCGAGGAAACCGCCGATTTGTAACTGGATATCGGCATGTTCTGCCAACCGGATAATTTTCAGGGCATTAAATATTCCTGAAGATTTCCCGAGTTTGATATTGAACGATTTCACCGCATCCAAATCAATCAGCCGTTTGGCATCATGATGATCGCAGCACGATTCGTCGGCCATGATCATGATCGGACTTTCCCTTCTTATCCGCGATAATTCCATAAAGTCCCATCTGTCAATTGGTTCCTCGCAGAATTGAATGTTGTATGCAGCCAGTTCGTTTAAAACATGAATTGCAGAATCGACGCTCCAACCCTGATTGGCATCAAGTCGCAATGGAATTTCATCACCGATTTGCGCACGAATTGCTTTTATCCTGAAAATATCTTTCTCCGGTTCATCACCCAGTTTAACCTTGATCACCTTAAATCCGCGATCTTTAATCTCCTGCGCATCGGCCGACATTTGTTCCGGATTTCCCAAACTTACAGTGTAATCAGTAATCAGCGTTTTGTTGTTTTTTCCGCCCAGAAATGCATACAGGGGAAGTCCTGAATGTTGGGAAGCAATATCGTAAAGTGCAATGTCAAAGGCACTTTTAATGCTGGAATTTCCATAGATGGTGCGACCCATTTCTACTGAACAGGTTTCAATATCCAG
>JAUYTA010000674.1 GCA_030695265.1 Bacteroidota bacterium | reverse complement strand
TCGATTATAAGAGGAAACTGGTAATTTATTGTCATTGGTGGTCATTGTAAATCTAATCTGACATGTAACATGATGGATTTTCAGTGGCCATTTTTATGACAATTGAATGACAATCAATGACCACCTATTGACAATCCTCTCTACTGAAGCAATTCTCTGGCAGTCGCAACAGAAGTTTGCGAGTAATTTTCACCACTCAGCATTTGCGCAATCTCTTCAACACGTTCCTGTTCGTTCAGTTTTCTGATTGAAGTGTAAGTCTGATCAGCCTCGTCGAATTTAAAAACCTTGTAATGATGTTTGCCTTTGGCTGCAATTTGTGGTAAGTGTGTGATATTCAACACCTGAACTGTTTTTGCCATCTGTCCAAGTATGATTCCCATTTTAACTGCAACTTCGCCCGAAACGCCGGTATCAATTTCGTCAAAAATAATGGTTGGCAACGATTTGGTATCTGTAATCAATGTTTTTACGGCCAGCATCAGCCGCGACATTTCACCGCCCGATGCAACTTTGGCGATTTCCTGCAATTCCTGACTTTTGTTTGCCGAAAACATAAAACTGACTTCATCCAGTCCGGAAATTGAAAAATCAGATAGCTTTTCAAATTTCAATTTAAAAGCTGCGTTGGGAATTCCAAGATTCTGCAACACTTCAATCACTTTATTTTCAATTTGCTGCGAAACAGAAAAACGCTTTTTGTTCATTTTTGCAGCCAGATCAGTCAGAACCTCCTTTTTAATTTGGATGTCCTTCTGTATTTTTTCAATCTCAATATCGTACGAATTCACCTGATCAATTTTTGCGTTCAAATCCGCCTGAATCTGCAGAAGTTCATTTACCGAAGATACCCGGTGTTTTTGCTGAAGCGTATAAATAAGATCGAGGCGCTGGTTGACTTTCTCTATTTTCTCCGGATCGTTTTCCGTTTTATCAGCAATCACCGATGTCTCAGCGGCAATGTCTTTCATCTCGATATAAACTGATTCGAGGCGGTTAAAAATCTGATCAGCCTCCGGAAGTACCGGACGTAATTTGCCCAGACTGTTCAGGTTTTCTTTAAGAATAGCCAAAACCGAACGGTCGTCTTCTGAAAGTATTTGGTAAGCATTTCCAAAAACCAACTTTATTTCTTCGGCATGTGTTAGTTTTTCAAGCTGAACCTCCAAACTATCCTGCTCGTTTTCAATTAATTTTGCCTCTTCCAGTTGTTTAAACTGAAACTCAAAATAATCAAGGTCTTTTTTCGATTGTACCGATAATAAAAGGGTTTTATTGAGGGTTTCCTGAAGTTGGCTGTATTTCCGAAAAACTTCACGGTATTGCTTTAACAGATCTTCATTGCCTGCTACCAGATCTACAATACGCAACTGATAGTTCTTTTCGTTCAGGTCGAGGTTCTGATGCTGTGAATGGATGTCAATTAATTTAAGGCCAAGATCGTGCAGAATTTTTACATTAACGGGTGTATCGTTTATAAAGGCCCTTGATTTGCCGGCAGGGGTAATTTCCCGACGCAGGATGGTAACATCTTCATAGTCGAGCTCATTCTCGGCAAAAAAGCCATGAAGACCATAATTGATGATCTCAAAAGCTCCCTCAGCGGTACATTTTTTCGATTTATCTCTCAAAACCGACAAATCGGCTCTTTGCCCGATAATCAGTCCGATGGCTCCCAGCAAGATTGATTTCCCGGCTCCGGTTTCACCAGTCAGGATATTTAAATCGTCACTAAATCCAATATTTAGTGAATCAATCAGGGCATAATTTTTAATTGAAAGAGATTTTAACACAGGAATAATTCAAATTAGATTTTTGATGACAGAAACAACAACATTCAGATCCTAAAGATAGTTGTTTATTCAAATATCAAAAACTCTCTGATTTGAGTATTTTTTCGTATTTGCTGCCGTTCGACGGATCGCATTCATTTAAAATAACCGAAACCCGGTTCC
>JAUYTA010000851.1 GCA_030695265.1 Bacteroidota bacterium | reverse complement strand
CGTTAAATCCTGCGTAAACTCTATGGTTCCAAGGTATTCGCCTTCCTTGCCGCGAAGTGCAAAATATTCGATGTAAATAAATCTTCCCTGCATGTTAATCCAGAAAGCGGCGCTGGTTTCCTTGCCGCTTTTAAAATCTTCGAGAATCTGATCGACCACATGAACGCTGGAAGGTGGATGGCACATCCTGACATCGCGACCGATAATGGCCCGGTTACGGTTGAAAATACGATCGGCACCAAGGCTAAAGAACTTTACCTTGTCGTTTTTGTCCACAAAAGTGATGTCGATTGGCAATGTTTTGAAAAGCGCTTCCAGTTCGTTCAGGTCAAAGCTTCCAGTTGACAAACCGATGCTGTTTTTCGTATTGAAAGTGACCTCGCTCACATCGATGTTCTCTGGTTTCCATTCCACTTCCGGATCGTACAGGCAGAACCCGAATTCCATGGTTTGTTCGTAAACTGCCCACCAATCCTGATCGGTGAGCGTATCCATGCACATTGGCAATAGAATCGCTTCTTCTTTGCCAATCATGTCGTCCACACCATTTACCGCCGGACGAAAAACCAAATCAATCAGAGTTTTCAGCTCTTCCAGAGAAATTCCCTCGTGGGTATGCACTGCATCAATCGATGTTTTGATGAGCAACCTGATTTCGTCGTGTTTGCCCCACATTACTTTGGGCGGTCCGGTTATTTCATACTTTTCGAGGAATGGAAACACAAGGTATTCTTTCCGGAGGTAATGTTTGTCAACGTCCATCAGACTGTTAAATTTGCCATGAACAGCAATCAGCCAGTTCGTTAAGTCCTCCTCTTTCAATATATCGGCCTGATCAAATAATTGGGTAAGCTCGTCGATCACTTTGCCCAATTCAATGTTTTCTTTCTTGAATGTATCTGCCGGATGTCCTTCAGGAATGGATTTGGCGCCTGATTGATCGATGTGTCCGTCGAGTACCATCGAATGGATGTCGCAAAGACGCAACACTTCCTCAACAGGCAAACCTTCGGCAATCAGTTCCTGCTCCACCTCAACCACTTCATCGTATGGAACCGATTGCAGAAGGTCGATCAGCCGTTTTCTTACTATTTCAGGCGCTTCGCCACTGTGCAGCTGAAGAATCAAGTGCTTCAGCAGCTCTTTTCTCTTTTTGGAATTATTGATTAATTCACTCATTATATAGATTTTAAATTATTGGATAAAGCTTATTTATTGGTGATGAAAATTCATTGGTACATCAATGAATCAGCACTTTGAAAGCATGGTTGGTTTTACGCGCCAGACTTTGGATGGTTTCTTCGCTCACCAACCTGTTAATAGAATCCCGGATCGGGCCAAACTGATCGTGCAGTGGACAAGGATTTTCGGCATCGCAATATTTCATCCCAAAGCCACAACCTTCCAGAATCTTTGAACCTTCCGTCGCTATAATTAACTGTTTAAGAGATACTTCCGGTTGCGATTCGTCGAAAATAAATCCGCCACCTTTACCCTTAATTGAATTCACAAAACCTAACCGCACCATCCGCTGAAGGATTTTAGCCGTATAAGCCTGAGGCGCTTCAATCTCTTTGGCAATTTCTTCGATGCCCGGACGCAGGTTCTGGTAATTCTGATGCTGAATGTAAACCAGGCTTCGCAGCGCATATTCTGTTTCTTTATTAAACATCTTTTAAATTCATTTTTTATCTTGATATTTTCAGCAAAAATAGAAATTAATTTTTAAAGAAAACTAAAAGACCTTTTTGTCCATTATAAATATTTTTATACTTTTGTATCGAAATAATTAATACAAAATAGTATGACAACCGAAAAAAGTGAATTAAGGACCATTGGTCAAATTGTGGCGGACGACTATCGTGCAGCCGCAATTTTTAAACAGGCAGGAATCGATTTTTGTTGCGGAGGAAACAAATCGATAGAACTGGCCTGCAGCGAAAAAAACCTTGATGCGGAAAAGTTGACCATTGAATTAAAAGAGCTGGAGCTAAGTTCACCCGGACAACATCAGGATTTTAACAATTGGGAACTGGGTTTCCTGGCCGACTATATTATGAACACGCATCATAAATATGTACTGAAAAACCTGCCGGAACTGGTGTTTTACACACGAAAAATTGCCGATGTACACGGAGAAAACCATTCGGAGTTGTTGGAAGTGGCTTCACTCTTTTCAGAAATAAACAGCGAATTGAGACAACACCTGAAACAGGAAGAGGAAGTTCTTTTCCCGGCCATTAAAGAGGTGATGAAAAACAATGTACCCGAATTAAAAGCTACGATTGTTAGCGAAATAGCGCGGATGAGCGGAGAACATGAATTTGCCGGTGGTGCGATGGATAAAATTAATGAGATTACCAACGGATATGCCCTGCCCCACGATGCCTGCAATACTTACCGCGTGGCTTTTAAACTTCTGGAAGAGTTTGAAGACGATTTGCATACGCACGTTCATCTCGAAAACAACATTTTGTACCCAAAAGCATTAACTCTCGCAAATTAATAAAACATGAACACAGCGACACAAAACCTTGAAAACGATCATGTTCACATTCTTCGACTGACCGACATCATGCTGGCCATGGTTGAACAAAAGTGCACGGAAACTGATCATTTTGAACTGGTCGTGAACCTGATTCGCAATTTTGCCGATGGGCTCCATCATGCAAAGGAAGAAGAACTGTTGTTCCCTTTGTTGGGAGAAAAGGGATTCTCTCCGGAGCATGGACCTGTTGCCGTGATGCTTATGGAACATGTGCAGGGGCGTAATTTCGTGAAAGGAATAAGCGATGGAATTGTGGAGTTGAAAAAAGGCAAAAACGGAGCGATTCAGCTGATTTATGAGAATTTGAGCGGTTATGCATTCCTGCTGCAAAATCATATATCGAAAGAAAACAACATTCTGTTCCGTATGGCAGATCAGATGTTTAGTGCCGATGAGCAGCAAACTTTGATTGATCAGTTTGCCGTTGTGGAAAGTGGAGCCGATCCTGAATTTAATGCTGAAAACTCAATCGCTAAAATCGACTTTCTGGCTTCCATTTACATGCAGTGATTCCCACAAAGACACAAAGGGCACAAAGTTTTAAGTATTTTTTTGTGCCCTTTGCTGCTTTGTGTGAGTTTTACCTTCTATAATAATTCACCCAATATTTTTCTGTGTATTCCATCCTTTATCAAATCAACGTTGAAATTAACCAGAAGAGCCAACTTTATTCCGGCAAGTTTCATGTATGTAAGAACGGTTTTGTGATGAACTCTTTCTAAATGAGCAACTGATTTTAATTCAATGATCAGCTTTTTCTCCATGATAATATCTGCCCTGAACCCAACATCAAGAACCACATCTTCATATACTGCAACGATTGACTGCTGGCGGGTGTAAGCAATTCCCCTTTTGTTCAATTCATAGGCAAAGGCAGCTTCATACACACTTTCCAACAATCCGGGTCCGAGGGTTGTATGTATTCTAAAACAAATGTCAACGGCAATTTTGGCTAATTCGTTCTCTGTCATAGTTGTGGGATTTTGTCCCACTAATATAAGCTTTTGTTTTCTCTTTCAGATAAACAAATATTAAAAATATGTCTCACTAAGACTCAGAGGGCACAAAGTTTTTCTTTGTGCGCTTTGCGGCTTTGTGGGAGTAAATTATCGATTTGAAAAATATTCCACCTTTTCAATCATCAAGAGCTTTTCTTTTTTATCCAGAAAGCTTGCACTAAAAGAGTTTTTTGCAAGTTGGACAATTTGTTCCTTCGTCAGATTTAAAGTATTTGCCACTGCCAGATAATTTTCATTCACATAACCGCCAAAATAAGCCGGATCGTCAGAATTGACGGTCGCCAGCAAACCTTTGTCCAGCATTTCAGTCAACGGATGTTTGGTCATGTCGTTCACCACTTTCAGTTGCAGGTTCGAGAGCGGACAAACGGTCAGCGGTATATTTCTTCTTGCCAGTTCGGCGACCAATTCGGGATCTTCAAGTGAACGGTTTCCGTGGTCGATGCGCGAAACATGAAGTAAATCAAGGGCTTCCCACACATATTCGGGTGGTCCCTCCTCCCCTGCATGGGCAACCGTAAGGAAACCTTCTGCGAGGGCTTTCTCAAAAACTCGCTGAAATTTGGAGGGCGGATGTCCTTTTTCAGAAGAATCAAGACCGATGGCAGTGATCCAGCTTTTGTATTCAAGCGATTCTTCCAGGGTTTGAATGGCAGATTCTTCGCTGAGGTGACGGAGAATTGACAGAATAAGTTTTGAACTGATGCCTAGTTTTGTTTGCCCATCTTCCAGCGCACGGTGAATACCCGAAATTACCTTGCTAAAGGGAACACCTCGAACGGCATGTGTTTGCGGGGCGAAGAAAATTTCGGTGTGAAGAACATTTTGCGTATGAATTTTTTGCAGGTATGCCCAGGTCAGATCGTAAAAATCCTGTTCTTCGATCAGTACATCGGCGCCGCTGTAATAAATATCCAAAAATTCCTGAAGATTGTTGAAATTGTAGGCAGTTTTCAACTCGTCAACCGAATTGTATTTCAACTTCAAGTTGTTCCTGATGGCAATTTCAAACATCAATTCCGGTTCGAAAGTTCCCTCGATATGCAAATGAAGTTCTGCCTTTGGAATTTCAGCAATGAATTTTTCTATCGCGCTCATGGCTTATTTAGATTTTGTCAGCAGCAAATCCACCAGATTATTCGCGGCTTTCAGGTTGTCGAAACTTTCGGGCAACAGCCAGTGGTCGATGTATTCGTTGTAAAGCCATGGATCGCCAACAGCCATCACATAACCTTTACCAAACTGGGTCTCAGCAATAAAAACAGATTTTCCGTCACCATCCTTCAAAACAGATTTTGCATCTTTCGACAAAACGATCGGCCCAACTTCTTTCAGGTAAATTTTATTCACTCCTGAAAACAGCGGATGTTCGGGCAGGTTGGTTTCGGCGCCCATCTCCCAATCGCGGTTAATTACCGGATTCAGCGTTTGTGTTTGAAACCTGAACCCAAACACTTCGGCCAGTTTATTGAAATGAGTGAATTCGCAGTTAGGGCCGTCGTTGGCCATCAGCACCAGAACGCCACCTTTTTTTACCCATTTTTTCAGGAATTTAACATCGGCGGCATCCACATAATTTGGATTTGGGTTTTCTTTGGTGGTATCCGGATCGACAATAATGTAAATATCAACCCCTTGCATCGACTTGCTGTTGGGTTTGCTAGCAATGGTTTTTAATATGGCGCCGCGGTTTACAAACAAATCGCCAAGTTGCGAAAATCCGCTCATGGCGCTGTCGTCCCAGGTGTAATGGTAAATTTTGCCGGTTTTTGCATTGGTTTCGTGGTTGAACCAATTGTCTAAACCAACCGTTTTCTGGGCAAAACTGCCAGCGGCAAAAGCGCACAGAATAATTGACAATGTTACTATTCGTTTCATAATGGGTATAAATTTTCAGGAATTAATATTTTGGGTAAATGTAAACAACGAGGCCGACATTCACAAAGATGATGAAACGATAAAACAGCGGTTTAATTTTCTTCCGGCAAAACGTATATCTTTGCGCCTTCAAAAAAACAGGATAGAATGATTTCAGTTGATGGACTAACAGTGGAGTTTGGCGGATCGGCCCTTTTTTCGGATATCTCATTTGTGATCAACGAAAAGGACCGCATTGCCTTGATGGGGAAAAATGGGGCAGGAAAATCGACACTTCTGAAAGTGATTGCAGGGGAAAGAACGCCCAATAAAGGGAGGGTTTCGGCACCGAAAGATGCGGTGATTGCTTATTTGCCACAGCATTTATTAACCGAAGACAACCGTACTGTTTTTGAAGAAGCAGCGCAGGCTTTTTCGCGTATCAAAGAAATGGAGAGCGATATTGCTGCCATGAACGAAGAATTGGCCACCCGTACCGACTATGAATCAGATTATTACTCTGATTTGATTGAACGGGTTTCTACTTTAAGCGAAAAATATTATTCGATTGAAGAGATCAATTACGATGCTGAAGTGGAAAAGATTTTGCTTGGATTGGGTTTCCTGCGCGAAGATTTTACCCGCCCGACCAGCGAATTCAGCGGAGGTTGGCGGATGCGCATTGAACTGGCAAAAATCCTTTTACAAAAACCTGACCTGATTTTACTGGATGAGCCGACCAATCACATGGACATTGAGTCGATACAGTGGCTCGAAGAATTCCTGATAAACAGTGCAAAAGCGGTGATTGTAATTTCGCATGACCGGGCTTTTATCGACAACATTACCACGCGCACTGTAGAAGTTACGATGGGCCGTATTTACGACTATAAAGTTAACTACTCGCATTACCTTGAACTGCGCCGCGAACGCCGCGAACAGCAGCAAAAAGCATTCGACGAACAGCAAAAATTCATTGCTGAAACAACAGAGTTTATCGATCGTTTCAAGGGAACTTATTCCAAAACACTTCAGGTTGGTTCACGGGTAAAAATGCTCGAAAAGCTTGAAATTGTTGAAGTGGACGAAGTGGATTCTTCGGCTTTACGCCTGAAATTTCCGCCATCGCCACGTTCAGGAAATTACCCGGTGATTGTGGAAGACCTGAGCAAAAGTTATGGCGATCACCTTGTTTTTGCCAATGCTTCGCTGACGATAGAACGGGGCGAAAAAATTGCTTTCGTGGGCAAAAACGGCGAAGGAAAATCGACGCTCGTAAAAGCCATTATGAATGAAATTGATTACGAAGGCAAAATGGCGCTTGGGCACAATACCATGATTGGTTATTTTGCTCAAAACCAGGCATCGCTCCTGAATGAGGAACTGACTGTTTTCCAGACCATCGACGATGTGGCGGTGGGCGATATCCGCACCAAAATAAAAGACCTACTCGGGGCATTCATGTTCGGTGGCGACAATATTTCCAAAAAAGTGAAAGTGCTTTCAGGAGGCGAACGTACCCGGCTGGCAATGGTGAAACTGCTGCTCGAACCGGTAAACCTGTTGATTTTAGATGAGCCGACCAATCACCTCGACATGCGTACCAAAGATATCCTGAAAAGCGCTCTGCAGGATTTCGACGGAACGATTATCCTCGTTTCGCACGACCGCGATTTTCTCGATGGGCTCGCCACCAAAGTGTTTGAATTCGGAAACAAGAAGGTAAAGGAACATTTGGAGGACATCAAAGGCTTCCTGCTCAAGAAAAAAATGGACAACCTGAAAGAAATAGAACGGACCAGGAAGTAAACAGTGTTCAGTCGCAGTTGGCAGAAAGAAAGAGTCAATGAAGGTCATTTGCTTCACGTCTTTAATTGTGGCAACAAAGAACCCGACTATTAATGTCAACTTTGCCTGAAATCTTAAGTGCATTCAGTTTTTCACCAACATTGGAAATATCCTCCTGATTTCTGCTTCATTCGGATAGCTGCCATATTCGCAAATTTCAAAGGCTTCGGCGTATTTTGCCTGATTTCCATTTTCACCGTACCATTTGATTAATCCGGCTCTCACCTCTTTTGAGAGACTTCCTTTTCGCTTATCTGCCAGCCATTTTAATCGATCGGGTTCCGTTTCCGGAACATTTGCCAATTGGCCTGAAGTCCAGGGCAGCCATTCAAAAAATTGAGACTCGTGTGCCGCCAAAGCATATATTTTCTGTTCAAAAACTTCTGAAATATCCACGACAATATCAGGTCGAAAAGGATTCGGCTGCTGAAACCGATCTTCGGTATAAAGAAAAACCGGATTCTTTTTTAGCGCTGTCGTTTCGGGGGCGATATTCGGTACAATGACCAGATAAGCCGCGTCCTGTATGGCAATGGCCGTATTCCTGTGGTCGGGATGGTAGTCGTTTGGCCGGGGCCCGATTACCACATCGGCATTCCATTCCCGGATTAGCCGGATAAGTTCCAACCGAAGTTTTAAATCCGGCATCAGCAAACCATCATGATTGTCGAGTACTTTGTAGGTAATTCCAAAACGTTTGCCGGCTTCTGCTGCTTCTGATTTTCTGATTTTTGCCAGCACTTCGCCGCCCTTATTAAAATGACCGGCATCACCATTGGTCGCTGAAACAAACAAAACACGATGTCCCATCTTTGCAAACAGAATAGCAGTTCCTCCGGCATCGAGATCGCAATCATCTGGATGAGCACCGATAACTACAACATTAATTTTTTGATCTTGTGAAAAAGTAGTCTGAAGTGAGATTAGAAATAATCCCACAATGATGATTCTTTTTATCATAGCTTTTACATTTTTTATGCACCCAGATCCCATCTCCGGAAATACAATCCCTGACGAACAATTGGCAAAGTTTTGAATTCAATTTCCTGCATTTCAGCTGCACAAAGAGGAGAAAATTCGGAGGCAATTTTTACATCTTCTTCAATTTGGGCGACATTGTCAACCCCAATAATTGTTGTGCTTACCGGCAAGCTCATATTGTAAGTCAGCGCTTCTTTGATGGTAATAGTACCGGGTTTTGGTGTACGCAATCGTTCCGGCTGTTCTTCAAGTGGAGGCGGGGTCCAGGTCGAAATCATCCGTCCGCGTGTTGCCACTTTCATTCCAATAATGGCAATTCCCTGTTTCTGCGCTTCTGGCAGCAGGTAATTTATAAAACTAAGGTAGTGAATGTCAGCAGCATTAACAGCCAGCAGGATTGAGTCAAACGGATACCTTTTGATCGCTTCCAGAAGTACGAGTGGTTCGAAATGCCCGGTAATTCCTATATTTCTGATCATCCCTTCTGCCTTTGCTTTTTCCATTGCCTTTATAGCGCCGTCAGCAGCAAAAATCTGATCCAGTTGTTCCATGGTCTGAACATTGTGCAATTGCCAGGTATCGAGGTGATCGGTTTGCAGGTTTTTCAAACTTTCTTCAAGTAAACGCATCGAACCATCAAACTTCCGGTCATGTGTTTTGCTGGAAAGCCAGACTTCACTGCGTCTGGTTTTCATCACTCGTCCAATATTCAACTGACTGATTCCTCCTCCATATGAAGCCGCAGTATCGATGTAATTTACGCCCAAATCGATGGCCCGGTTAATAATTTTCTCGGATTCGGCTTCGGTTCCTTTCATCTCGATGGTTGCCTGGCCGCCCAGACTTAAGATTCCAACTTTGTAGCCGGTTTTCCCAAACGAGCGGGTTGGCATTGCACTATAGGTTCGCTCATTAAAAGGATGTTCATCGTTCGTTTTTACAGGAACCTGTTTGAGAACATTTTCAGAACCCAATGCATTTATGGCAGTTACAGAAGCGGCGGCAACCAGACCAGTGCCCAGAAAATTTCTACGGGTAATGTTTTTCTTTTCCATGCTTTTATCTTTTTAGGTTTAATAACTCCGAAAATTCAAATTTACATCAATAATTTGATCTTCGCGCTTGAACCAGTTATTTTCATTTTTACCGATGAAAAACAGTCATTCAACGAAAAAAATAAATTTTTCTGTATCTCTCTCCATAAATTTGGTAACGAAATCGAAATTCAAACGTCTATAAAATCATAAAACTAAATCACATGAAAACGAAACACATTCAACTTATCATGGTCCTGTCATTTTTGACAATTCTGCTTTCATGCTGCTGGTTTTTGGGCCCATCGGTGAAAGGAAACGGAAATGTAACCGAAGAAACCAGACAAGTCGATGAATTCGACGAGATTAAAGTAAGCCGTGGAATGAATGTTTATATTACCCAGGGAAGTCCGGCCAAAGTGGTGGTAATTGCCGACAACAATTTGCATGAAGTAATCGAAACAAAAGTTGAAGGCGGTGTACTGAAAGTATATGTCAATGAAAACATCCGTTGGGCGAAAGAAAAAAAGGTGATGGTTACTGTTGAAAAGCTTTCTGGGGTTGAAGTTACTTCAGGATCCAATGTTTGGTCGCAGTCACAAATCATGTCAGAAGACCTGGAACTTAAAGCATCTTCAGGAGCAAACCTTAAAATGGATGTGAACGTCAGACGCCTGAAAGCGGATTGCTCGTCGGGAGCAAATATTAACCTGTCGGGGCTGGCAAAAGATGCCGATCTGCAAACCTCCTCGGGAGCCAATCTGAAAGGTCAGGAATTGAAGGCTGACAATTGTAAAATGCGCGCGTCGAGTGGTGGAAATGTTTATGCAACAGTTGTAGAGCGATTGGAGGCAAAAGCATCGAGCGGCGGAAACGTGCACTATTACGGCGAACCTTCTTCGACCGAAATCGATGCCTCTTCAGGAGGAAACGTTAACCGGAGATAAATATAGTTGGCAGTAACAGTGGTCAGTTATCAGAAAAACAGAAAGCGGAATTTGAACAAATAAAATCAATATAGAAGCCATGAAAACAATTAAACTATTTGCACTTATTCTTTTTTCAATTTTCTTATTTCAAACAACGGCAGTGCAGGCCGGCAATGCAGGCGGTAATCGCCAGACAAGGCAGGTCAGCGGATTTCACGGAGTTTCGGTAAGCACCGGAATAGATCTTTACCTGACACAGAAAAACGTTGAGGAAGTGGTAGTTGAAGCAGATGCCTACGACCTGGAGAAAATAATTACCAAGGTTGAAGGTGGTATTCTGAAAATTTACATCAAGGAAAAATCGTGGTTTAACATGAATTGGAACGCCGACCCACGTAAAGTGTTCGTTTCGATTAAAACCCTTGATAAGCTGGAAGCATCAGCCGGTTCGGATGTAAATTCACAGGGTATTTTACGATTGGAAAAGCTTGATGTGGATGCCAGCAGCGGATCGGATATTAAACTCGAACTGGAGGTAAATGAATTGAGTGTTGGATCGAGCAGCGGATCGGACATTTCATTGAAAGGA
>JAUYTA010000673.1 GCA_030695265.1 Bacteroidota bacterium | reverse complement strand
CAGGATAAAAGTTTCTCCGCAGGGATCGATCATTTTCAATTATGATGTGCCCCTGAAAATTAAAGATATTTCGGAACAGGCAGAATGGAATGACGAATTTCCCCATCCAAAATCAAATTTATCATTCGGATACGAGATTTCAACCAGCACACATGCATTTCAAATCTATGCCGGAAACGCCGGCAATTTTCTGCCTCAGGAAAATATGATGTGGAACCAAAGAAGCATCAGCAAGGATAATTTTGCTATAGGATTCACCATCACCCGTTTGTGGGGATTTTAGCAGAACCGGGTATTGCAAATTTGGCCAGATAATTGCTAGCTTTAGACAGGTATTAATTTTAAAAAATTGAAACATGAAAAAGAGATTATCAAATTTATTCAGTGTACTTGGAATGTTCGCGATGGCAATCGCACTTTTTGCCTTCGTTGTGCCACAGGATCAAAAGGTTGGCGCTGCATGGAACGTACCAGCAAATTATAAAAGCATGAAAAGTACAAAAGCTACCCCTGAAACAGAAAAGGTTGGCAAATTACTTTATGCGAAACATTGCAAATCGTGCCATGGTGGTGTTGGCGAAGGCGATGGACCAAAAGCAGCCAGCATGAAAACAAAAGTTAATTCTTTTAAAGATCCTAAATTTCAGGCTCAAAGTGATGGCGTAATTTATTACCAGTCGTTTGTTGGCCGTGATGAAATGCCAAATTTCGAGAAAAAAATTCTTGATGAAGAAGATCGTTGGGCGATCGTACATTACATGCGGACTTTAAAATAAACAATCATTTATAAAAATGCTGGAGTCCGACATCCGAACTCCGGCATTTTTATTTAACAGCCAGGCCATGCGAAGCTATTTTCAATTATTTGTATTCATTATTTCTATTTGTTCTATCTCCGAAATCAAGGCACAGGATAAGCCAATGGCACCTGAAAATGAATTGTGCCTGAAATGCCACACCAATCAAACCATCACTTTTCACAATACCCTGACAGACACTGAAGATAAACGGATGATGAATCCGCTTTATATCATGAACAAAGATCATTTTTCGTCAGGAGTACATGGAAAATTTAAATGCACTGATTGCCACTCATCTGATTACGACACTTATCCGCACAATGCAGAACTAAAGCTGGAACCTTTGAGTACTTGTCTGGACTGTCATGGAGGCGACGAACAATATGCAGCCTACCAATTTGAAAAAATTGACGAGGAATTCCAGAAAAGTGTTCATTTTCAGAAAAGCGGAGAAAGTTTCACCTGTTCAAAATGCCATGATCAGCACTATTATCAGGCAAAATCGAGAACAAGTTCCAAAGTAAGCGAAATTGTAGGTTTCAGCAACGAAATGTGCATGTCGTGCCACAGCAACAAAAATAAGTTTCATTTGATTTCGGATGAGAATAAACCGGAACTCAGTAAAATTCATGACTGGCTACCCAATCAGGAGCTTCATTTCAGAAATGTAAGATGCATTGAATGTCATACCGAAATTGTAGATTCGTTGTCGGTTTCACACAACATTCTTCCGAAAGAACAAGCTTTAAGAAATTGTGTGGAATGTCATTCGAAAAATTCAATGCTGATAGCTTCGCTGTATAAATACGAAAACCTGCAAAACCGCGCTACAGAAGGCAAATTAAATGCCATTATTGCCAATAAGTCTTATGTGATCGGAGCATACCAGAATCCCTGGTTAAACAACATCAGTATTCTTATATTTTTGATGGCTCTGGCCGGAATTGGTATTCATTTGATTTTTAGAATCATTAAAAAGTAAATTCATGAGTTCAGAAAGCAAAATCTATTTTTATCCTGTTTGGCTAAGAATCTGGCACGGAATCAATGCGTTGGGTATTATAATTCTAATCTTCACGGGTATTAGTTTACAGTATTCAAATCCCGACTTTCATTTGGTAAATTTTAAACTTGCAATCAATCTTCATAATATTGCCGGAATTCTGGTTTCTCTAAACTATCTGCTCTTCTTTATCGGCAATATAATTACTTCAAATAAAAAATACTACCGTCTTAAGCTGAAAGGTTTGTTTAAAAGGTTAAAATTGCAAGCCATTTATTACACTTCCGGAATGTTCAAAAATCAACAACCGCCGTTCCCATTATCAGAGAAGCGAAAATTTAATCCAATGCAAAAAGTGGCCTACCTTACGGTGATGTATCTGTTCGTTCCAGGTTTAATTTTCACAGGGCTGGCTTTACTTTTTCCTGAAACCATTATCGAAGAAGTATATTCATATAGTGGAATCTTTATGACAGCAATTTTACATGCCAGTCTGGGATTTCTGGTTTCAATATTTCTTGTTGTTCATTTGTATGTTGCATCCATCGGAAAACATCCGGCGAATAACTTCAAAAGTATTATTAACGGTTATCACGACATCAACGGTCATTAACTGAATGCGATAATGCCCTTTAGAAATATTTGTTTCATTCTCTCCTTTTTTATGGTTTATTTTATATCAATTAATAAGTTCATTTATATCAATAGTGGCAAACTTATAAAGTCTGATATCCTTTCTACTTTTAGCCATTCTTTGCCAGGAATATAAATGGAGATATAAGTACGTCATTTTAGTATTTATTATCAGACTCAGATTGAACAGTTGGATGAAGAAAGATTATGGAGAATATTGTTAGCACGATAATTGCTACCTATCTGGTTCAATTGAATTTATTAGTACAATAGTGAATAATCATAAATAATTTAATCATGAAAAATCAATTAAGTAAACTATTTTGGAGTGTAGCTATTATTTTTAGTTTCGTTGCACTTTCTGCTTTTGTAGTTCCGCAGGATCAAAAAACTGCTGCAGCCTGGGAGATTCCTGCAAAATACAAAGCAATGAAAAATACCTTCAAGGGAGACGCTGCCTCTGAAAAGCTGGGTAAACTTCTGTATGCAAAACATTGCAAATCATGTCATGGCAATGTGGGTGAAGGCGACGGACCAAAAGCGTCGAGCATGAAAACCAAAATCGAATCATTAAAGAATGCAAAATTTCAGGCTCAATCTGATGGCGAGATTTATTATCAGGCAATTATCGGGCGTGATGAAATGCCGGCCTTTGATAAAAAAATCCTGTATGAAGAAGACCGTTGGGCGATTGTAAATTACATTCGTACCCTCAAATAATTCGTTATTAAACAAGAACTGAAACTGAAAATAGTTTCAGTTCTTGTTTTTTTATTTCTGACACCCTGGCTTAA
>JAUYTA010000669.1 GCA_030695265.1 Bacteroidota bacterium | reverse complement strand
CAAAAAGAATTTTTCAATCAAAAGTCAATATCATTACCGCCATTTGATGTTCCTTTCGACACCTTGTTTAAAGAAATTCAGGTTTCGGTAGGGCAACTTCCTGAAAGTATTGAAATATCGGATGATAAACTGTTGGAAGATATTCAGTTTGATAAGCTTGAAAACATCAGCGAGATGGTTGTTTCGGTTCGCAAAACGGCTGATTATTACGTCAGTAACGAATTAAACGATCAAATCAGGAAACAATCATTAAATATCGGGCAACAATTGTCGCTTTCGGTTTCAACCCTGAAGAATTTAATCAGGATGGCCAATTTTCATCTCGAAAACAGGGAAAACATACATCCGGGAGAGATGGGGGCTGAACAAATTCAGGAACAGCAAAAAGCTTTGCTTGAAAATTTGGTGCGAAATATAAAAAATGAGAAACATAAACTTACGGTTCTTTATAAAGTGTTGCGCCAAAGTTTTGATTCAGGATTAAAAAATGCTTTTGAACCCTTGACTGCCGCTATCATTATCAAAACATCAGGAAGTCTGAAGGAAAAAATAAGGACGACCGGTAAGCGCCGGTTGTTTACCAGCTTAAAACAATTTAAAAAATCAGTCAACGAAAAGGTAATCAGTCAATTGGTGAATCTGCTTTACCGGCAAAGCAAAGGTTTATTGTGGGCCAACCGCATGGAACAATCGCGTGCGAAAGCGGCACTTTTCCCTGTTGAGCCTTTTACGCGCATGCTTGAAAAAATATCGCCCGACAAAACGCTGATGCTGAAATTGCCATTTTACTATTCCAATGTATTTTCGGGCAGTTCAACCATTGGCGATGATTTTTGGGTTGGGATGGAAGATGAGATTGAAAAGGGAAGCAAGGGCATTCAACGCTTTTTGAACGGCACTTCCGGATTGCTTATCATTAGCGGCGAACGAAGTTCCGGTAAATCGAGCCTTAGCAAGCATTTGGCAAATCTTCATTTCAAAAAGCAAAATATTTTCAATGTCAGGGCTCCCCGCGAAAGTATAGCCGATGCTGGCCTTTTTGAGCAAACTTTGCTGAAAACCCTTGATGGGCAGGATAATTTGCCTTACAGTATGGAATCTCTCCCGGATAAAAGTGTGATTGTGATCAACGATCTGGAGCTTTGGTGGGAACGGAAACCTTTCGGCACGCAGGTAGTCGAAAAAATAATTTTGCTGATGCGGCAATATGGCCACAAAGTGTTGTTTATCATCAATGTGAACCAATATGCACTAAAAATCATCAATCAATTAAGCGCCCTAAACACCTGGGCGCTCGATCTGGTATTTTGCCAACCGTTTGATTCACACGAGCTGAAAGACCTTATAATGCTGAGACATCAGGCTGGCGGGATGAAATTTATTATGGATAAAAAGCACGAAAAAGCCCTGTCGAACTGGGAATATGCGCGGCTGTTCAACCGCTTCTTTAATTTGTCGGGCGGAAACCCCGGGCATACCATCAATCTTTGGCTGGCAGGCATTCACAAAATATCTGGCAATACACTTTATATGGAAAAGCCTTTCGGGAAAGAAATCGCTTTTAACGAAGACCTGCCACCGGATGAAATTTTTTATATCCTGCAATTTATCCTTCACCGCCGGTTCTCTGTAAAAAGCCTTTCAGCAGTACTTCAAAACGATGTTGAAAGTACTGAAAAGACCGTGCGTATCCTGATGCAAAAGGGAATTCTGACAGAAAAGTTTCCTGAAGTTTATAGCTTGAATCCGGCGTTGGAAATTCTGCTTGTAAAAAAACTAAAAAGCCTTGAATTATTATGATATGTGTTGAAGTGTTTGCAGTTGCGATCGCGCTCTATCTTATACTGCGCTTTGTCTCTACCTATTTCCGTGTCCTCACGGGAAAACGGAAAATCAGGAAAATATTCCTGAAGGTTTTCCCGGTGGTACAAATGCTCCTCTGGTTTGCCTTTGCTTTCTGGGCTTTCGATCAATTATTTATCGGAATGGCAGCTTATCCTTTTCTTACCGGAAGCCTGATTATTTTGATGGTCGGTTTGTTTGGATGGTATTTCTTACGCGATTTTGTTTCAGGAATTATACTTAAGGCTGAAAATGCTTTCGAAACGGGACAGCAAATCCGAACTGCAGAAGTTTCGGGAACCATAAAAAAGCTGGGTTACCGCTCAATCGGAATTGTTACCAGCGAAGGTGAGTTTGTTAAAATCCCTTACAGTACTCTTACCAGTCAGAAAATTGTGAAACCAGCCGAAACCAGCAATTGGACAGAACAGCTTATCAGGCTCAAAATATCATCGGCTTATCCTCCTGAAAAAATTCAAAACATGCTCAAAATCCGCCTCCTCGAAATGCCCTGGATTGTATCTGACGATAGCCTTCAATTGAAAATTACCAGGGACGAGGCCGGCAACTATGTGGCAGAAATACATGTACACCTGCTAAACCCCGAAATGGCCATTAAAACAGAGGAGAACCTACGTGTTTTTGTCAGGGAAGTGTTTGCATAATTGAGACACGAATTATTTTGCTACTTTTGTGCCATCATGTCATATACCACAAGCGAATAGTGCACTTCAGCAAAAATACCGGTTGAATCTGTTAACAGTTCGGGCTAAGCCAAAATTTTGTCAGCAAGGAAAATGTGTCAAGCTCTTTTATAGGGTCTGAATTTGCAATTAATTAACTGTATTCCAATTAATAAACGAAAAATTCCAAATGATGACAATATGCCCGTTGTGTTTAAACAAGGGTTCGTTTTCACAAATGAACGGACCCGACAAGAGGATGTATCTTTGCTGCGACAGTTGCAAATTGGTATTTACCACGACTAGTTTTCTGCCAACCCGTAAGGAAGAAGAAAAACGTTACAAACAGCACAATAACGGAATAGAATTCCCCGGATATGTGAAGTTTTTAAATCAGGCCATTGAGCCGGCTTTGCTGTTATTGTCGAAGGAAATGAGAGGCCTGGATTATGGTTGCGGGCCAACGCCAACCCTCAGCGTTTTACTTGAGCAACAGGACATTAAATGCGAGAATTACGACCCGATATTTTTTCCTGAATTGCCCGAAGGATTGTTCGACTTTATTTTCGCTACTGAATGTTTCGAACATTTCTTTTTGCCTGCCCGTGAAATGC
Source organism: Bacteroidota bacterium (assembly GCA_030695265.1). Classification (GTDB taxonomy): domain Bacteria; phylum Bacteroidota; class Bacteroidia; order Bacteroidales; family Prolixibacteraceae; genus Aquipluma. The sequence goes on along the minus strand of JAUYTA010000669.1, from coordinate 2,151 downwards.
AAAAAATTAAAAACCTTCTCAAACCAGGTGGAATTCTAATAATAATGACCGAAAAATGGACCAAGCCTGAAGTATTTTCCCGCTGGACTTATGCAAAGGATCAGACCCATGTTACCTTTTATCATGCTGATACTTTCAGGTATATTTCAGTAAAATACAAATTCAATATACTTGAAAGCAGTAATCCAAGAGTAATAATAATGCAAAAGGAAGAGGTTGAGACAGAAGTGAGTGAATTAATAACCTTATAGAAAAATAAACGAACCCGATTGGAAAACCAGGAACCCGTAAATAATAAACCTAAGTATGCGGGCAATACTATACAAGGAAAACTTGCGGTAGTCGTATCCTACCGTACCCATTACCAGTGAAATGGTAGCCCAGGGCAGTGGGGTAAATGCAGCAATTATAATTAGCAAACCCCCAAATTTTTTAACAACTGGTAAATATTTGGAAATGAATTTTTGATTATGCATACGCTTTCCAAAAACTTTTGCCAAATACCAGCCTCCCCAGTAAGCAAGGTGTCCGGCTCCCATCGAAACCGCTGTAAAGAAAACAATGTTTATTACATAGCTTGTTGTATTGCCGGCTTTTAGAGCCCAAAGCATGAAAAGTTCAGGAGGAAAAAGTCCGAAAAACAACTCGGAGCCTACATATATGAGGTGAATCATTAAGCTATTGCCGTAGAATTTTTCGATCCAATACTCAGGATCGTGATCGAAAACAAAGTGTTTAAAAAGCAGTAAGCCCAAAATGATAAGTCCAAACGAAAGCAATGCCCGCAAAGCATATTTTATTACAAATCGTTTCCTTTCGCTTAAAAATTTCATATGTTCTCTAATTTGGTTGAATAAACCTTGTAATCCGGAGTGAAAGGTGTTGGATTTAACAACATCTCAATCATTAAGGAAAATGCACCACAAAATTAACTATTTGAGGGATATTCAACCATTGTTCCGCCATAAAGGTTAAGGATTTTCGATTCTTTAACAAATTATTGGAGAGAGAATTCCGTAATTGATAACATACGGAATTCTTCAGTTTGTTAGGGTTTTATCTTCCCAAATAAGCCCATCAGTTTTTCCTGATAAATGGTTTTGATTTGTGCTTCATTTTCGCCAATCGGCTTTACCGGAATCAGATCCATTACTTCGGCAGACTTCATTCCGGAGTGGTACATGGTATTCAGTGCGGCGCTCATGGTTTCGAAAACGCTTTCGCGGCTTTCGGTTTCTGTCAGTCCCATTTGAGTTCCAAGAGCTTCCAGTTCGTTCCATTGAAACCAGAAGTAAGTGGGCAGCATTGCCGAAATAAGGGCATAAGCTTCCAGTTTTTCTTCTGCAGTTTCAAAGGTATGACCCAGTAAATTAAGCATTTCCATAATATACGATTTTTGAATTTCCGACATTCCGGAAGCAAAACTTACCGGATTGTAACCGTGGTTGATTACCGAAGTTGCATTTGGGATCAATCGTATAATCTGATGGATAGGTAATATTGAAGCTATTTTTGCGATGGTAATTTTGGGTGCCACCGAAATAAAAATAGTATGATCTGTCACATCAGCCATGATTTTCCCCAGCGTTTCCATGATCACCGGCGGATGAAGTGCCAGAAAAACAATGTCTTTTCGTGCGGTTTCCTGGGCTGAATTCGATACCTGAATAAAGGGAAACTTAAGTTTCAATGCCTGAATAATTTCAGGATTGGTGTCGAAAACACTGATCGATTCAAAAATGGCTTTCTTATTTGCAAAGGCTTGCAGAAAAATCCTGGTAATTCTGCCTCCACCGATAAAACCGAGTGATTTTGTTTTCATTGGTTATTGATTTTTAACGGTTAATAGAAAAGTTCTGTTTCTTGATATACCAAACTTACCACTTATTAATTTACGGAATTCTGTCTTTTTACATGCAATGTACTTATTCTGAATAAAATTGAAATTCAGATCCTTCTTAAGTTTTTTAAATCAATTTGCTCTCCTGACTTCATATTTTTCTTTACAAAATTTATTTGAGTTTGTTTTCCTGAATTGCATCCGCATCCACCAAAGGACAGATTGCTATCCATAGGCAATTCTTTTGCTTTCCATAGTATAAAACCTCCATCGAGATTGGCGACATTGGGGTAGCCTTGCAGGTTAAGCAT
>JAUYTA010000645.1 GCA_030695265.1 Bacteroidota bacterium | reverse complement strand
GAAAACTTCAAAAATACTTTGGAAGAAACCTGTTTTGGAATGAGTGAACCAAATTATAAATGGAGAAAGGAAAAGCAGGAAAGTTGCCATTGCAAGGTCGAAGGCACGTTTGTTTTGTTTGTTGCTTTCCTTTGCAATTGAGTTGATATGAACCACATACAAATCGCCGGCAGTCGAAATTGAATTGCTGCCAATAATTGAGAGGCTTTCGGGCGGTGCAATTTTATAGTCGATGTTAAGATCGCTTAATTCGAGCATAATCCTGATAATTTCCTGCGAAGGAATATCTCCGGATGAAAAAATCAGTTCGTCAATTTTATTGATGCGGATAATTTCGGGCAACTGGTGAATATTTCCCAGGTAAAATTGCTGGTGAACCGAATCATCAGGTGAAACAAATCCAACAAGGTCAATTTTTAAACCTGACTGTGCAATCAGTTCCGATATTCGTTTTGATTCTTCCAGCGCAGCTACCACGGCAATACGTTTTTGATGGTCGAGTTCAAGTTCAAGTCCAGATACACGCAGTTTATATAACAAATAACGGTAGGTTGGCAATGCAAAAAACGCCCAGCCAGAACCCAAAAGCAGTAAAGCCCTTGAATAGCGCATACTTTCGTCAATAAGCGAATAAAAAATAAGGATGGAAAGCGTTCCCCAAAGCAAACCTTTAAAGATTCGCCCGAACTGAATGTTTTTCCGGTAGCCACCGTTCAGCCAAATACAGCAAATCCATATCAGGATATAAATTGGAACCGCAAAGTGCAAATATTCGGGGGGATAGTAACCCCGTTCATATTTGTAAGCTTCCCAATTGGGTAATAAAACGGCAAACCCAATGTAAATCATCAAGGCATCGTTTGTAGGTAAAATTGCTGATTTTATGAATTGTCCGGTAAGTGTTAAAATAGCCCGGAAATAAATGGCCAGATTGATCAAAATGGCATACCGGCGGGCATTTCCTTTCGAAAAGTGTTTTTTCGCAAAGATGATCATCGCATTGTAAAACACTTTTACGTAATTGATACTGCCCTTTTTGGTGCTTTCACCTTTGTAATGAATAATGGTTGTTTCGGGGAAGTAATAGTTTTTATAACCGCCTTTTGTGATGCGGTACGAAAGGTCGATGTCTTCGCCGTACATAAAATAATCTTCGTCGAGCAATCCAACTTTATCGAGCGTTTCGCGGCGAAGGAGCATAAAAGCGCCTGCCAGCACTTCAACTTCGTGAATCTGGTCGTTGTCGAGGTAGCCCAGATGATACCGGCCAAAACGTTTGGAATGAGGGAAAAGGCTTGAAAAGCCGAACATTTTCCAGAAAGCGACTTCAGGAGTTGGTAAACCGCGTTTTGATTCAGGTAAAAATCTTCCTTTTCCATCGATCATTTTAACGCCCAATCCACCGGCGTCAGGTGTTTTGTCCATAAATTGAACGATTTTCAGAAAGCAGTCTTCTTCGACCACTGTGTCCGGATTCAGGAGTAAAATGTATTCGCCCTGTGCAATTCGGATGGCCTGGTTGTTGGCTTTTGAAAAACCTACATTTTCTTTGTTGGCGATCAATGTTGCCTCCGGAAATTTCTCGGCAACCATCTGACAGGAACCATCAACTGAATCGTTGTCAACCACAATGATTTCGGAACTTATCTTCAATGCAGCTTTATAAGCGGCATAAAGACACTGCTCCAGAAAATATTTTACGTTGTAATTGACAATGATCACGGTTAATTTCATCAGGTTTCTATTTTATTTTAGAACCACATAGACACATAGGGCACCTAGTTTTTTTTAATTCATTTTCTATGCGTTCTATGTGTCTATGTGGTTTTTTCCTTTTTTTCTTTTTCTTATTGAATAATCGAATCCTCAAAGTTCATCCGGTTAACGATCGAACGGCCCAGGGTAACTTCATCAGTATATTCCAGTTCATCGCCTATCGAAACGCCACGGGCGAGGGTCGATATTTTTACATCCAGGCTTTTGAGCTTTTTGAAAATGAAAAAGTTGGTGGTATCGCCTTCCATGGTGGTGCTAAGGGCTAAAATAATCTCCTCAATTCCACCTTCATTTACACGGCCAACCAGCGAATCAACTTCAAGGTCAGAAGGGCCGATCCCATCCATTGGCGAAATAATTCCTCCCAAAACATGGTACAATCCGTTAAACTGATGGGTGTTTTCGATGGCCATTACATCTTTTATGTTTTCGACTACACAGATAAAAGAATTGTTACGCGATGGATTTGAGCAGATATTGCAAACATCGGTATCCGAAATGTTGTGGCAAACGCGGCAGTGTTTTACTTCGGAACGTAACTGGAGTAGGCTGTTGGCGAATATCTCCACTTCATGAACTTCTTGTTTCAGGATGTGGAGAACCAGGCGCAGCGCCGATTTCCGGCCAATACCCGGAAGTTTGGCGAATTCGTTCACTGCATTTTCCAATAATCTGGAGGGAAACCGGTCGAGGTGCATATTCCATTTCTTTTGTAAGCCTCAAATTTAATCAGCGAAATTTAATAAACAGAATCTACACCCAATTTTAAGGATTATTTATTCAGGTATTTAGCAACAGTGGCCAATACATCGTCCATTCTGATGGGTTTTACAAGCACATCGTTGCATCCGGAATCAAAGCATTTCTGTTTATCGTCGGCCATTGCATAGGCTGTTTGGGCGATGATCGGAATTGCAAGGTCTTTCAGCCTGATTTGAGAAGTTGCTTCGTAGCCGCTTATTTCTGGTAATTGAATGTCCATCAGGATAAGATCAATTTTTGTGGCGTTGAAAATATTCAAAACATCTATTCCGTCTTTTGCCCAAACAACATTGGCCCCGGTTTTTTCAAGTATGCTATTCAGGTATTCATAATTGTAAGGCGTATCTTCTGCAATCATGATGGTGTAATTGCTGAAATCATATTTTCGCTGCGTTTGGGATTTTGCTGCTGACCGTACCATCGGAATCTTAATTTTATCGTAAGGCAAAGTCAAATAAAAGACACTTCCTTCGCCCGGAACAGATTTTACATTGATACTTCCACCAAGCAACAAAGCAAGATCTTTGCAAATGGACAGTCCAAGTCCTGAGCCTGCTTCGGATGGACTTGATTCTTCAGAATAATTGAAACGTTTAAAAATATTTTTAAGCCGTTCAGCCGGAATTCCTTCTCCGGTATCCGAAACAAAGAATCTTAATTTATTATCGCTAAGTATGTTGTAGCCTATTTCAATGTTCCCTGTTTCGGTATATTTTAAGGCATTCAGGTATAAATTGTTTAAAATTTGTTTTAACCGGTATGGGTCGGTAAAAATTACATCGTGATGCGCTTCTTCAGGAAGTTGAAAAATCAGTTCCATGTTCCTTTTTTGTTTACGCCTCAGATAATTGTTATAAGTCATTTCAAGTTCAGCAAACAAATCACCCAATGAACAAGCTTCCTTTTTAATTTTCAGTTCGTTGGCCTCAATTTTTGCAACGTCGATAATATCGTCAATCAGCCGAAGCAATGCCTGGCTGTTCTCTTCAATAATTTCTGAATATTTATTTCGCTTTTGTATCGGCAACTCATTGTTTTTCATCAATTCACTAAATCCAATAATCGTGTTGATCGGTGTCCTGATTTCGTGACTCATATTGGATAGGAAATGATTCTTGTAGCTATTGGCAATTTCCGCATCCTGTTTTGCTTTTTTCAGATCCCGTTCAATTTTCTTCAGATAGGTAATATTTTCTGCAATTTTTACATAATGTGTAATGTTGCCAAAGCTATTTCTGATGGGCGAAATGCTCGCTAATTCCCAGTAATATTCGCCTGTTTTTTTTCGGTTTTTAAATTCGCCCTGCCATTCATTTCCTGCGCTGATGGTTTTCCATAGTTTTTCGTAAAAGCTTGGCGGTTGAAATCCCGACTTCAGGATGTTGGTTTTTTTACCAAGTATTTCCTGATCGCTCCAGCCCGTAATTTTACAAAAGGCAGGGTTAAAGAATTCGATGTACCCATCGGTATCGGTAATTATAACTGCAATTGGACTCTGGAGTATGGCCTGATGAAGTTTTTTATATTCGCTGGCTGATTTCTTTTCTTCGGTGATGTCGCGGTGAACTCCAAACATCCGGATGGCTTTGCCATTTTCGTCGCGTATTATGGAAGCACGGCTTTTGATCCAGACATAATGCCCTTTTTTGTGCAACATTCTGAATTCGGCTTCATAAATAAGCGAATCGCTATTTAAAAAATTATTCATAAAATGAACCATTCTGTCCTTGTCCAACGGATGGATCATGTCAAGCCATGCAGTGTAGTTATCGGGTATTTCGTCAGGATAATAGCCGAGCATTGATTTCCATCTTCTGGAATAATAAGTTTTTCCGGTGCCAACCATATAGTCCCAGATTCCCAGGTCGGCTGCTTCGGTGGCCAGCAGGAAACGCTGTTCACTATCCTGAAGTTTTTCTTCGGTTTTTATTAATCGGCTTACATTTTTCAGAATGATAAGTACTGATTGCTGATGGCCGGTCGGGTCAATTTCAGGAATGAAAGTCATGTTCCACCAGGTTGTTCTATCAGGTTTTTTTAAACTGATATTTTCTTTGATCTTTTTTTGAAGCTGGAATGCCTGATTGATCAGTTGGACAACATTTGCAGTTTGATCACCAAATAAACCAATTTCTTCAATTGATTTCCCTTTTACATTGGCCGCTTTTATGCCCAGTTTTGAATAGCATTTTTTCGAAATATAGCTTACTTGTATATCAGGATTTATCCGGATAATTAAATCCTGTATTTTTTCAGGAAGCGATTGGTAGTCAATGCTTATTGCTGCATGTATTTCTTCTAAACTTATGATTGTCAATCCAGACGAGAGGGAAGTTACTGTAACGTTTAAGATTGTTTTTTTTCGGTCGAGTGAAAAATTTCTGATTTGTCGGGCTTTTATAGCCGGTAAAATTTCCTGTTTGAAAAATGAACGGGTATTTTTCTTCAGAACTTCAATGATATGAAGAAAACTTTCATCCGGATCAAATTCATCAATTTGCAGAATTTTATTTATTTCACCTGAAATTTCCAGAAGTTTCAGATGCTCGTCGATTTTTACGTAGCCTGAAATATATTCAGTATTTTGGGTTTGAGGAAACATATCAGCTTATGTTGTTAATGTACCTTAAAATTAAGAAATTAAAGTGTTACAAACATAGTGCCTTTCGTGTTTTTCCAATATATTTTTATCAGCTTTATTTTATTATTGAATTACATCAACTACTTATTTCTTCTTTAAACATTGTATAACATCTGAAAGTTTTATCAGGCGTAATAAAGAAAACGCTTAATTTTCTGTGTTGGTGTTTTTTCAAACGGAATTGGCTGCAATACAATGCGTTGAATTTTTGAGAAATTATTCACTTCCTCGTTAACTTTGCTTTGTATTTCCTTCAGAATTTCTTCCGCTTTCACCTGAAGAAACGATACTGCCTCAGATTTCATGTCCTGGTATTTTTTTTCGAGTTCTTCCATGTTCAAATATACCATCGCTACCAACCGGCCTTTTTGCTGAACCACCAGTGATTCAAGTACATATTCCATTCGGTTTATCACCGATTCAATTTCTTCAGGATAGATGTTTTCGCCACTGGCGCCAACAATCATGTTTTTGATACGCCCTTTGATGTAAAGGTTGCCGCTTTTGTCGAAATAACCCAGATCTCCGGTTTTTAGCCATCCGTCTTCGGTAAAAGTTTCTTTTGTTATTTCAGGTTCTTTGTAGTAGCCCTGCATCACGTTTTCACCTTTGGCCTGAATTTCTCCCCGCCCGGTTTTTTTGTCAGCATTGGCAATTCGTAATTGAACGCCAGGCATGGCTGGTCCGGTTGACAGAAACTTGGTTTTACCCACACCTGCTCCTGCCAGCAATGGCGACGATTCGGTCATTCCGTAGCCAATAGCAAGAGGAAATCCGCCTTCCATCAAAAAGCGTTCAACATTGTCGTCGAGTTTCGCGCCACCGATTCCGAAGAACTTTAGTTTACCACCAAATGTTTCATACAGTTTTTTACCTGCAACTTTGTGCAATACTTTCCTGAAAGGTGGAACCTTATACAAGGCACGTGTAATGAATTTACTGTTGATTTGAGGTAATATTTTGGTTTTGTAAATCTTTTCAACAATCAACGGCACAATTAACATGATAGTAGGGCGAACCACTTTTAGCGCTGCAAGCAAAACCGATGCAACTGGTGGTTTTTGCAGATAGTGAACCGAAGCGCCATACTTCAAAGGCAGCATAAGAACCAGAGTGTTTTCGAGTGTATGCGAAAGCGGAAGTATAGAAAGAAAGCGGTCGGTTGGCAAAATATTCTGAATTAACCAGCATTGCTGAGCAGTCCACACAATATTTTTATGGGTCAGCATCACGCCTTTTGACTTGCCGGTTGTGCCTGAAGTATAAATGATGGAAGCCAAATCCTGTTCTGCAATTTTTTCATAGATGAACTGTTCTGCATCCATCTCGTCGAAAACAGGTGGGGAAGTTGCTGATACAACTTCGAATTTTTCAATCTGAATGACTGTCATTCCCGGGACAGGTTCCAGTTTGCAATTCAGAGATTCTGAAACATAAACTACGGATACCTCTGCATGGTCAAGAATGTTTTTTATTTCGTTTGGGTGAAAATCAGGCAGGATAGGAACAACAACTGCACCTGTAATGCTGGCGGCAAAAAATGCAATTCCCCATTGTGGCATGTTCAGGCTCAAAATACCAACTTTATCGCCTTTTTTAACTCCAATTGCCTGAAGTTGAAGCGCAGCCTTTTTTACATCAACCTCAAGTTGTGCATAGGTTCTGTTTTCTTCACCGACAAATACCAGTGACTGGTTTGATGCAAAGTCTTTGAAACTTGCCTGCAACATAGCAGGAATTGTCAAAAAATCCAGCCTTCCCATAATTCAATGTTTTATTAAACGATTATTTTCCAATACAATAGATAAACCTTACAAAAGTATATAAATGTTCTATAACGGTTTAAATTATTAACAACAATTAAGCTTTAAATCATTTTATTCTTGTTTAACGAATGATGAATAAAATTCTGAAAGTTGACTTGAAATAGCGTATAAATAATATAAATTTGGAAAGTAATGGATAGACCGAAAATCATACAATCAACAGCAGCTTTTGTGGCAGGCGAATTCGCTTCAGAAGCCAGCGGACACGACTGGTTTCGTTCAGACATTGAAACTCCGGTAAGTTCAGTTGAGTCGGCTGTGGTTCAGGATGCTGACCGGTTGGATGCCATTGGTGCCATCGGAATAGCGCGTACATTTGCCTATGGAGGGCATAAAAACCGGCTCATATATGATCCGGAAATTGCTCCTGAAATGCACGATGATTTTCAGGCGTATAAAAACAGCACCGCTCCAACTATCAACCATTTCTATGAAAAGCTTTTGCTCCTGAAAGACCGGATGAACACCAATACCGCTATACTGATGGCTGCGCAAAGGCATCAGTTTATGGAGAATTATTTTCAGCATTTTTTTGATGAATGGGAAGCTCAGGTATAAAAAAACATAACTACTATTGCCATGACTATGAAAATTGAACACATTGCCATTTGGACCCGTGATCTGGAAGGAATGCGTAACTTCTATACCCATTATTTTGATGCAGTGTCGGGTTCCTGTTACTTCAATCATTCCAAAGAATTCAGGTCATATTTTCTCTCGTTCGAAGGCGATTGCCGACTCGAACTTATGGAGATGCCTGCTGTTGCCGGAAATAAAAACGATTACCGGAAACATTATTTTGGAATTACGCATTTTGCATTTAAAGTGGGCACACGCGAAAAGGTGGACGAAATTACCGACAAATTGAGAAATGACGGATTCGAAATTATTAGTCCGGGAAGAATGACCGGTGACGGTTATTATGAAAGTGCCGCTTTTGATCCGGAGAAAAACAGGATTGAAATTGTTGCATAACACGGGAAGTTTCAAGTTCGAAGTTCCAAATTTCAGGTTCGCTTTAAATCGAGTTGACTGGATTTGGAACTTTCTCGTTTCTTATTTCTTGTTCAATATTCGATATTGTTTGTTGGATATTGAACATTCATTTTCTTTTTATTTTCTCTCAGAGTAATTTTCGGCAGCATAACTCAATTGTTCGTACCACTCTTCACCATATTTGCGTATCAGAGGTTCTTTCAGGAATACATACAAAGGCAATTTTTCGCTTTTTCCGCATTGGCGACCTGGTTTGCAGATGTCAATTTTTTGGTAGTTTACGGCATCAAACCGTTTGTATTCAGTAATCCGGATGGGGAACAGATGACATGAAACCGGCTTGCGGAACTTGATTTTTCCATCCAGAAAAGCCTTTTCGATGCCACATTTCAGGATTCCTTTTTCTTCGTAGGTATAGGCACACTGGCGGTTATTTACCAATGGAGTAACCAAATCGCCATCAATGTCAATCACTGCAAAACCTTGTTTACTGATTTCATCCTGATGAGCTTTCGGGATGTATGACTGAATTTCAGGATAAGCCTCTTTAATCGCTTCTGCCTCCTCAGGAGTAACAGGAGCGCCCGAATCGCCTTCCACGCAGCAAGCGCCTTTGCATTTCAGCAAATCGCAAAGGAATTGTTTCTCAATAATATCCATGCTAACAATGGTGCGTCCGATTTCGAGCATAACTATCTCTCAATTAAAATGTTCCCTGTCATTTCTGAAGGGATTTCCAAACCCATGATTGAAAGCAGGGTAGGAGCCACATCAGCCAGGATACCGTTTTTAATTTTTGCATTTTTATTTTCTGAAATGTAAATACAAGGAACCGGGTTCAGCGAATGGGCTGTATTCGCCGATCCGTCGTCGTTCAATGCATTGTCGGCATTTCCATGGTCGGCAATAATGATGATTTCGTACCCGCTTTTCTGAGCGGCTTCCACCACTGCTTGTGCGCAACTGTCAACTGCCGATACTGCTTTAACAATGGCTTCGTAAACTCCTGTATGTCCAACCATGTCTCCATTAGCAAAATTCAGGCAAACGAAATCAGCTGTTTGGCCCAGCAATTCAGGAACAATCAGGTCGCGTACCAGAGGAGCCGACATTTCGGGTTGAAAATCGTAGGTTGGAACTTTTGGAGATGGAGCCATCAGTCTCTTTTCACCTGGAAATTCTTCTTCGCGGCCACCGCTGAAAAAGAAAGTGACATGGGCATATTTTTCGGTTTCGGCTATGCGGATTTGCTTCAGTCCGGCTTTCGAAACGATTTCGCCCATCGTGTTGTTCAGGTTTGGCTTGTCGAAAATTACATTTACGTTTTTGAAGTCGGCCTTGTAATTGGTCATGGTGAACCATTGCAAAGGCATGGTTTTCATTCCAAACTCCGGAAGGTCTTTTTGTGTGAATGCGATGGTGGTTTGGCGCAAACGGTCGGTGCGGAAATTAAAACAGATGACCACATCATTGTCCTGAATGGTGGCCAAAGGTTTTCCGTTTTCGTCAACCATTACAATTGGTTGTAAAAATTCGTCGGTCACGCCAGCTTCGTATGATTCTTTAACCGTTTTTAAAAGGTCGGTCGAAGGTGTTCCTTTTCCTTCAGTGTAAAGATCGTATGCCAGTTTCAGGCGGTCGTAATTTTTATCGCGATCCATCCCAAAATAGCGGCCAATCAGCGATGCAAATTTACCGTTGGTTCCTTCAAGGTTTTTCAAATCTTCTTCCAAAAATCCCAACCCGGAGCGCGGGTCAGTATCGCGGCCATCGGTCAGTCCGTGTATGAAAGTATTTTTTAGTCCCATATCGGTTCCGATCTGGCAAAGGGCAACCATGTGGGCGCTCAATGCATGAACGCCGCCAGGGCCAATCAAACCAATCAGGTGAACATTTTTGTTGTTTTCTTTTGCGTAAGTGAAAGCCTTCACGATCTGAGGCTCATTCCAAAGTGCTTTGTCGCGGATTGACTTGGTTATTTTAACCATGTCCTGATACATTACGCGTCCGGCGCCAATGTTGAGGTGACCAACTTCAGAGTTGCCCATTTGTCCATCGGGCAAACCAACATTTTCGCCACTGGTAAGCAATTGCGAGTGTGGATAGGTGGCTGTCAGGTAATCGATAAAAGGCGTTGGTGCAGTTGCGATTACGTCCTTTTCCGACCCGTCACCAATTCCCCAGCCATCGAGGATCATTAAAAGTGCTTTTTTATACGTTGCCATAATTTATAATCGTTTTAAATAAGAAACAGTTTTCAGGTCACAAAAGTATCCTTTTTTTCAACAGGATCGAAATTTCTGAACGGGCGCTGGCCTGAATTAACATTTACTTGCGTTCAGTTTTCCAATGGGATAGGATGTCAATTGAAATTCCAAATGAAAGACTGACCGATTCTTTAAATCAAGCTGATGTTAATTTAGTAATGATATTGGAAACCTGAGGTTGTAAATATTCTGTTTCTTCCTATCTTTCGCCGCCTGAAAACAAATTCAGGAAAGAATTAAAATTACTGCATGAATTGGGTTAAAAGATTGTATGACTGGGTGCTGGCATGGGCTGAATCGCCTTACGGGCCAATTGCACTTTTTGTATTCGCATTTATCGAATCGGTTTTTTTTCCAATTCCCCCGGATGTATTGCTCATAGCGTTGGCTTTGGGTATGCCTTCCAAATCCTT
>JAUYTA010000644.1 GCA_030695265.1 Bacteroidota bacterium | reverse complement strand
CAGGCAAACCTCTTTGTCAATCAGCAAACCAAACATGGTAGGTTTAAGCGAAAAATTTCCAACAATTCCTTCCGAAGTAAACCTTTCAATAATTTCGATGTATTGTTTTTTATTCTCTTCAGCCTGTTCGATGGTTTTGATGAATTCGCCAAGTAAATCAACCGTAACTTCAATTCCCTGTTGGTTCAACTGCCGGCAAGCCTTTAGCCCGTCTTCAATTGTTTCCCCGGCAATATAGCGTTTGGAAAAAATCCAGATCAGCTTTTGGGGCATATAAGGCAATGCGTTTGCGAGTAATTGATTGAACATGTTATGTTGATTTCTTTTCAAAATTTATAAGGTAAAAATACTTCACCTGAAAGCTTGAATTCAATGATGTTTATCAAGGTCAACTTATGATTTTACACAGCTTTTTATTAGTTATTTCTCCTGAATAGGGTTTCGTACATTGAAGGGAAAAATAATCGGGATAAAAGGTGTTTACTGATATTAAATTTTTATTTTTGGGCAAAATTTATTGATTCGACGTATATGAAAAATACATCATTGGTACTTATTGTTATTTTGTTTGTTGCAGTTGCAGGCATCTACATTCTGCATTTTAGTGGAAACAAATCAAATGGGGCTGGGAAAGATGGAGATGGTGAAGGCAATACTTCTTCCGAATTAAAGATTGCATACATCAAAGTTGACTCTCTGATTGTTAATTACGATTTTGCACAGGAAATGCATGACGGTTTCACCAAAAAACAGGAAGCTTTTTCGAAAGAATACAGTGATAAACGCAGTCGTTTCGAGTCTCAGGCGGCCTCTTTTCAGGAAAAAGTTCAGCGCGGTGGGTTCCTTACCCAGGAAAGAGCAATGCAGGAACGTGACCGTTTGATGGGCGAAGAACAGCAAATAACCAAACTCGATCAGGAATTGTCAACAAAACTTTCCCAAATACAAGCCGAGAACAATAAACAATTGCTGGACAGCCTGATGAACTATTTAAAAATTTACAACAAGGACAAAAAATACAGTTATATTTTCAATGCCGGCGAGGTGCTGATTGGCGATGAATCGCACAATATCACCAAAGAAATTTTGGTAAATATGAATGCCAGGTATTCAAAAGCAAAAGGGAAAACAAAATAGCTGATTTAAAAATATTAAAAAAAATCCGAATGACCTTCGGATTTTTTTGTTTACAGCAATATCTAAATTCTGAATAATCCGACCATGTTTGCTGACAGGTACATTCAAAATAACATCGTTTATCCGTCCTTCATCAAAGAAGAAGTCTCCCCTGCCCTCTCGGTGATTGTAATGATTCCGTGCCTGAACGAACCTGAAATAATCAGAACACTAGAATCGGTATGGGCTTGCGAGCCGGTTGATTCGTTTTGTGAAGTGCTTGTCGTAGTCAACGATTCGGAAAGCAGTCCGGAGCCAGTAAAAGCAATCAACCGCGAAACATTTATTCAATTATTGGACTGGAAGCAGGCAAACGACCGCAGCAATCTGGTTCTCCATCCGTTTTATGTTCCTTCAGTACAGGCGAAATTTGCAGGCGCCGGCATGGCACGTAAAATTGGTATGGATGAGGCAATCCGTCGTTTTAATGCGGTCAACAGACCTGAAGGCGTAATTGTTTCTCTTGATTCCGATTGTCTGGTTTCATCCAATTATCTAAAACGGATTGAAACAGTTTTTTCGGAGAGCAAATCGTGTTTTGCAGCTACAATTAACTTCAGGCATCGTTTTGAAGAGATGGAAGATCCGAGGCAGGAAGCTGGAATTAGAATGTATGAGGATTACCTCCATTACTACAAACAAGCTTTGGATTTCGCCGGATTTCCGAATTCAATTTACACCATCGGATCGGCGTTTGCAGTGAGGGCAGACGCCTACGTTAAACAAGGCGGCATGAACCGCAGGCAGGCAGGCGAAGACTTTTACTTTTTGCACAAACTCACCAAATTGGGCCGGTTGGCTGAAATTACGGATGCATTTGTTTATCCCTCAGGACGTGTTTCAGATAGGGTTCCTTTTGGAACCGGAGCAGCGATGACCAAATGGAAGAACTTTACCGAGGATTTG
>JAUYTA010000643.1 GCA_030695265.1 Bacteroidota bacterium | reverse complement strand
GAAACAATTTCGTCAGCAATGGTTTTTGCTTTATTAACGGGCCAACTCCATGTGTATATTTCGCGGCCTTTAGGATCGTTGTCTGTAATGTAAAGTACATCGTAGTCGTAAAAATGCACTGGCAAAAACATCCTGAGTTTTCCCTTTTGCCCGGGAGCAAGGTTGGGCGATTCAATGGTACCGGTTTCACTTCCTTTTTCTGCACTTTCACTGGGTTTCGGCAAGTCAGCCAGCCGGTAACTGAATTTACAGTCTTTCAGATTGGTATAAATGTATCGGTTTTCGATCGGGAACTCGCCGTTAAAAGTGGAGGTGATGTATCGCGTTTCGAAAAAAACGGGCGACCATATTTCTTTGATGGTGTAATAACTGCCTTCTTTTTCGAGGTATGGACCAACAATTCCGTCAGCCGCATTGTTGGCTTTGGTGTCAAGTATTCCGCCTTTATCGGTTCTAACTACAGCTTCATCAGCATAATCCCATAAAAAACCTCCGGCAGATAACGGATTGTTCAGCATCATGTTCCAATAATCGTCAAGTCCCGCGCCGTGTCCGCCATCGTAAAGGCCATGTAAGAATTCGGTTGGAAAAACGACAAGCCTTCCATGCTGATGGGTACCGACTCCATAATTGTAATCTTTGTAATGTTGGGTATCAGTTCCCCTGAATTCTGCCCAGGGATGGATAAGCGGACGTTTCTGCGGATCGAGTTCATCGAAATAACGGTCGAGATCGGTATTCCATCCACCTTCGTTGCCATTGTCCCAAATCACTATGGATGGATGATTTACATCTTTGAACAACATTTGCTGAACCAGGTGAGAGCCAACCCGTGTGTCGTAAGCCGATTGCCAGCCAGCCAGCTCGTCGAGCACAAACAGTCCGAGCGAATCGCACACCTCCAGAAAATGATCATCGGGCGGATAGTGCGACATGCGTACGGCATTCATGTTCATATCCTTGATGGTATTGACATCTTCAATGCTGATTTGCTTATTCAATGCCCGGCCTGTATTTGGGCGGAACGAATGGCGGCAAACTCCCTTGAACATTACTTTTTCTCCGTTTACGTAAATACCGTCACTTTCGCGCAGTTCAACAGTTCTGAACCCAAATGTTTCCGACACTTCATGAATTACATCCAAATAACTGATTAGCAGAATATCAACCCGATAACGGTTTGGCGATTCAGGCGACCATGTTTTTATATTTTCGGCAAATGTTTGCAAACTGGCAACAGTTTGTGTTTTGTCAATAATGACTGAAAAAGGAGAGCTGACAGGTTCTCCGGAAAGTGTTTTAATCTGGGCTTTTAATTCCATACGATCTCGAATGTTGTTCAGATATACATCTGCCCGAAAAGTGCCATCGGCTTTTGCGTCCAGCGCGATCCGCTCAATGTTGGCTTTGGGTTTGGCTTCCAGAAAAACAGGCCTGAAAATGCCGCCAAATATCCAGAAATCGCAGCGGCGTTCGGCTTCGTTTACCCCTTCGTTTTCCGAATGTTTTGCAACCGAAACTTCAAGCAGATTTTCCCTGCCATATCTCAGCAAGTCGCTGATGTCGTATTTAAAACGGTAAAAACTTCCCTGATGCAACTTTCCCGCCGATACGCCATTAATTTTGACTTTGGTATCTGTCATCGAACCATCAAAAACAATGTTTACCTGCTTGTTTTTCCACTCTTTAGGTATTTGAAATTCATATTTGTACAAACCCATTTCCTTGCCACGGTCTTCGTCTTTATCGTGTCCGTAATTGTAAGTGCCAAAACCTTGAAGTTCCCAGTTCGACGGAACCGGAATCTTTGTCCAATTTCCTGAATTGCGACCTTCGGTGCAGAAAAAATCCCAATCGACCGTTTTGTCGCTGCCTGTTCCGGATAAAAACTGAATTTCGGTTTTCTGTGCCTGAATGAAGGAAATGCTAAAAATGAATAGGAGAATAAATGTTGAAAGGAAGTGTTTCATGACCTCGTGATTTTTGTTGGTTTTGGTTTCTCAAAAATATGAAAAATATAACGGAGAATGTCATCGAATCAATACTCAAATCAAAGCTTTTCAATTCAGAAACGTTAAATCCTTTTTTCAGCGCCTTGATCCGGTGACGGAGAATTGAGTCCGGAGAAAGTCATCGGATCAATTATCAAATTAAAGCGTTTCGATTCAAAAACGTTAAGTCCTTGTTTCAGCGCCTTGATCCGATGACGGAAGGAGCGCCTTGATCCGATGACGGTGATGACGGAAAGTATCTTTTTATATCAGCCTCAGGATGAATGTAATTTGAAGCTCCAACCAAATAATCGGCCAATTGCCGGGCAAAATAGGGACCGAGCACGACTCCCTTTGAACCCAATCCGTTGAAAATCCCGATTGGTGGATAATCGGGCAGGAAGCCAATTACAGGTTTACGGTCGTGCATCGTTGGGCGAATTCCTGCTTTTTGCTCAATTAGTTCGAAGGATGCAGAAATGCAGTTTTTTAATTTGACCAACAATTCATCACGGGCAGAATCGGTTGTTTCCCGGTTTAAATCATCCCAGCTGTAAGTTGCACCAACTTTATAGCAATCGTCACCCATTGGCATTACAAATACTTCAGCGTTCACAATTTCGTTTAATTGCAATTCCGGAATTTTCAGTTCAAGTATTTCCCCTTTTGAATGTTTGAATTTGAGATTTTTAAAATATGGATTTTGAGAAGCGGCAGGACCTTCACAGAAAACGATTTTTTCGGCTGTGACATCTTTGTACATCACCAGTTCGGGTTTTAATACCAGCTTTCCGAAGTCAAATTTCTCTTTCCTGATAGAATTTTGTTTAACTAAAAATTCAGAAAATACTGAAATAAGTTTTTGTATATCAAGTCTTCCGGATTTATTAACGCAACCGAAACTGTAAGGGTTGGTAATGTTATTATTCCTGAAACTAAAGCCGGGTTCAGGATCAATATATTCCTCTAATCGATTTGCGAAGACTTTTTCTTTCCAGAGAACAGACTGAGCTTCGCTTAAAGACTTTATCATCCGACCAGGGAAATAGAGTTTTTCTTTCAGCAAATCCTCCAGTTGATGGTAGGTTGTTTCCATTTGAGGAAATGCATCATCCATCAGCCAGCTTTTTGTCATCCGGCGAAAAACAACAGGGTTAATTATTCCTGCTGCAACCAACGAAGCTTTGGGTGCAGCCGGATCATCGAAAACCATCACTGTTTTATCTTGCTTGAAAAGTTCGTTTGCAAGCAACGTTCCGGCGAGCCCTTGTCCAACAATTATAAAATCTACTTTCATGGTTGAAATAGCTATTTCTTCTTTCCCGCTTTCAATTCCAGACTTACAAAAACCGGCTGATGATCTGATGGGTAGCGTTGATCTTTTGAGTCGGTGAGCACAGCGTAACGTTTTACTTCGATGTTATCACTTACAAAAACATAATCGATGCGGTCTTTCATCGGAGCATCGAACTTGAAAGCATTGAAGGTGCCTACCGGGCCGTAAGGTGGTTTTTTGCTGATTTCACGTGAATCTTTCAGTTCTCCGGTAATTAACGAAATCGGTTCTTTGTCAGGCGTCAGGTTAAAGTCGCCCATCAAAATTACCGGTAATTTATCCGTGTTTAATTCTTTGATCTTTCGTAGAATCAATTTGGCGGACTCACTTCTTGCCTTCGTGCCAATGTGATCGAAATGGGTATTGAAAACAATAAACTTTCCACCGGTTTTATGCTCTTTCAGCACAATCCAGGTACATACCCGGTTACAGGCGGCATCCCATCCGAGCCCTGGTTTTTGAGGTGTTTCGGATAACCAGAACCCTCCTTGTTTAAGCGCTTTAAATTTCTCGGAATCATAGAAAATAGGAGAGTATTCGCCCGCCTTTTTACCATCGTCGCGTCCAACTCCAACCCATTTCATCTTTGGCAGATCGGCTTGAATATCTTCAATCTGACCAATGAAGGCTTCCTGTAGTCC
>JAUYTA010000642.1 GCA_030695265.1 Bacteroidota bacterium | reverse complement strand
ACGATGACTTGGAGTCATCGTATCAGTAGTGACTATTATCTCATCACTTCTTCCACCTCATCCGGAGTAACCGGAATCTGGTCACCAATAATTTCACAACCTGTTTCAGTTACCAAAATATCATCTTCAAGCCGGATTCCGCCAAAGTCGAGGTAACTTTCCAAACGGTCAAAATTGATAAAATCAGCGTTTATTTTTTCAGCCTTCCACTTTTCGATCAAAGCCGGAATAAAGTAAATTCCGGGTTCGTTGGTAATTACAAAGCCAGGTTGCAGTTTCCGGCCCAGACGCAAATAAGCCGTTCCGAACTGATCAACCGGACGGGTTTCATGGTCGTATCCCACGTAAATCTGGCCCAAATCTTCCATGTCGTGAACATCTAATCCAAGCATGTGCCCCAATCCATGTGGCATAAACAAAGCATGGGCACCGGCAGCAACCGCTTCTTTCACATCACCTTTCATTAATCCAAGCGCTTTCATTCCTGAAGCAATAACCTCGGCAGCAGCCAAATGCACCGACAAATAAGTAGATCCGGGTTTTGTAAGTTCGCGCCCACGATTGTTTGCTGCCAATACAATTTCATATATTTCGCGCTGCTTCTGTGTGAATTTGCCGCTGACAGGCATTGTCCTTGTGAAATCTGATGCGTAATGAGAACCTACTTCAGCCCCGGCATCAACAAGCAGCAACCTTCCGTTTTGCAAGGTTTGTGAATGATCGTGGTTGTGCAAAGTTTCGCCATTCTGCGATAAAATCACCGGAAACGAAACCATTCCTCCGCCTGCATTTGCAATGCCTTCAATGGTTCCGGCAATCGATTGTTCCCAAATGCCTGCTTTGGCCATTTTCATAGCAGTAACATGCATTTGGTAACCAATAGCGCAGGCTTTCCTGATTTCAACAATTTCCTGTTCTTCTTTCACCGAACGTAAATCAACAATGGCTTTAATCAGTTCCAGCGACGAATAAGCTTTCAGTTTCGAAACCGAAATTCCCAGCAATTCATTCAGTAATAACTTATTTTCAGCACGATATGGTGGTAAAAAATGAATTTTACGACCTGATGAAATTGCTTTTTCAACAATTGCCTGAAGATTTTTATACGGTTCTGTTTTGGAAATGCCTGATCTTTCGGCTTTCTCCTTCAGGGCAATCTGAGGCCCCATCCAAATGATGTCTTCAATTTTAACATCATCGCCAAAAATAATTTCTTCACCCGTTTCAGTGTCAATAACCCCGGCAAGTTTCTGGAAATCCAATCCGAAGAAATATAAAAACGAACTGTCCTGCCTGAAATAAAAAGTATTGTCGGCATAATTCATGGGTGAATCAACATTTCCCAATAGTAAAATTATACCGTCCGAAATCGTTCTCTTTAGTTGCTTGCGGCGTGAAATATAGGTATCGCGGTTAAACATTTTTGTATGGTTTTAAAAATTTGTGGCTAAAGATAAGGAAATTAGATAAAACATTTAGCTGTATATAATCAATGGATGTGCTGTACACCATATAAAAAAGTTGAAATCATTTTGGAAAAAGCTTAGCCGGAACATAAATAATGTGTAAATTCAACCGACCAATAATTCATCACGCTATGAACAATACATTGATGGTTTACCTGAACAAAAGGCTGCATCAGAACGACCCCAAATATCCGGCAGCCAATACTCAACCCGGACCTGTAATTTGTATTTCGAGAGAAGTTGGGTGCGGGGGTCTTACAATGGCAAAATTGCTGGCTGCTGAACTTGACAAGCTGACATTCTGTAAAAAGTGGAAAGTAGTAAGCAAAGAAATTCTGGAGGAAAGTGCCCGCGAGTTAAACATGGAAACTTCAAAACTCCGAAACATCATGAAAGAAGCTGATCGTGGTGCGTTCGATGATATTTTGAGCGCTTTTAGTGAAAAGAGATATAAAAGCGACAGAAAGATCAATAAAACCATCATCGAATTAATTTCCAGTTTTGCAAACGATGGTCATTATATTATTGTTGGCCGGGCCGGACATATCATTGCCAGGAATATCGAAAAATCCCTTTTCATAAAACTGACTGCTCCTCACGAATGGCGGGTCAGGCAAATCATGGAGAAAAATAACCTCAATATGAGGGAAGCAGTCGAATTTATTGATAAAACCGAAAAGGAACGTCATAGTTTCATAAAACGAATTGCCACTGAAATTAACGTTGAAGTTGATTTTGACCTGACAATCAATTTATCGAAACTGAATACAAAGGATGCGATTGATCTTATTATGTATGTTGCTCAAACCAAAGGATTGATAGAGCCGAATAAGAGCAAGGTCGAAGTATTCTAAGAGTTTAGTTATGTCAAATCGTTATCCGTAAATTTAGGTAATGTCATTAAAAGTCATTCAATTGTCATTTGGTGGTCATTAAGTAGCCATGAAATTACAACTGAATGACAATAAATGACAACAATTGACTACCCAAAAATACCAAACAGGTTGATTGATAGACAATAATATACGTTTATTTCATCTATGTCATTGCCTGTTCCATATCAGCAATCAAATCTTCAGCCCCTTCGATTCCAACCGAAAGGCGCATCATTGTTGGGCGAATTCCCATCGAATCACGTTCAGGTTCCGAAAATTCAGCATAGATGGTTGAGTATGGATGGATAATCAATGATTTATTGTCGTTAAGGTTTGTGGCCCGGCGGATGACTTTCAGCCGGTTCATAAACCGGTAACATTCAGCCTGACTTTCCAGGTCAAAAGTCATTACTGTTCCCGGAATCCCGCAAAACTGACTCAGCGCCAATTCGTAATAAGGCGAATCTTTTAATCCGGGATAATCAACCCGCGTTACTTTCTTATTTTGCTGAAAGTATTCTCCCAGTTTCATGCAATTCAGGTAGCAACGTTCAACGCGAAGTTCCAGAATATCCAGTCCGGCAATCATATAGTTGGCCGAGTGCGCGGTCATTGGCATCCCAAAATTCCGGTAGTAATTTTTACGCAGACGGGCGGTAAATGCATCTTTTCCAAATTTTTTGGCAAAAGCCAGGCAGTTTGGATTTTTGTTCCATTTATACAAACCATTGTCGATGATTACTCCACCAACAGCGGTAGCGCCACCTGAAATAAATTTGGTGGTTGACATCACTTCAATGTGCACTCCCAGCGATTTTGAATTGAAAACCGAAGGTGGCGTAACAGTGCTGTCGGCAATCAGCAGAATGTTGTGCTTGTTGGCAATTTCGGCCAAATGACAGATGTCTGCTACTTCCAGCTGAGGATTTGTAACCGTCTCAAAATATATTGCGCGTGTATTTTCGTCAATCAGCGGTTCAATTAATTCGGGCTTGGTCGTATCAACAAAACGTGTTTCAAGTCCGTAAGCCGAAATACTCTGCTCGAACAGCGCCAGTGTGTGCCCAAAAAGATTTTTTCCTGAAATAATGTTATCGCCCTGTTTGCAGACAGCCAGCATTGTAGCCGATATTGCTGCCATTCCTGAAGATAAAGCCAGAACGTGATGAGCGCCTGTTAATGTTCGGACTTTGGTTTCGAAGTATTCAACAGTTGGGTTGCTGGTACGCGAATAGGTATGCGCCGGCAATTCGCCCCTGAAATTTGCTGCAATATCTTCGGCAGTGGCAAACTCGAAAGCAACCGATTCGTAAACGGGCATGGCCAGTGCATTGTGTGGATCTTTCTTCGGAAAAGGTATGTTCAGCGACCGGGTTGTAAAACTTTTCATTTTAGAATATTTTGACATTTATTGTTTCATCTCAATTTCAAGACACAAAGAAAACACTTGTTGGGTTGTTTGGTTTATCAGTCGCATGTCAAGCGCGACAAATTTGGCATAAATTTCAGATAAATCAGAGATACTTCAAATTAGAATTGGTCAAAACGTTCAAACCGTGCATTATTTTTATCTTTGGGCAAATCAAAAATGGAATCCGAATTTCAGGAATTTCTGTTTTTATACTAAGTCGAAATGAAAAAACTTGGATTTATATTTCTGATGATTCTGCCTGTATTGGTTTTTTCGCAGGCGACATCGGTTAAAATTGCAGTGATGAAATACGATGGGGGCGGCGACTGGTATTCGAATCCCACTGCTTTGCCGAACCTGATTGCTTTTTGCAACGACAACCTGAAAACCAACATCGATCCGAATCCCGGAACTGTTGAGCCTGGGAGCATTGAGCTGTTCAATTACGCTTATGTGGATTTGACCGGCCATGGAAATGTGGTGTTCTCGGAGGCGGCTGCCGCCAATTTAAGAATCTATCTCGAAGCAGGAGGTTTTCTGCATATCAGTGATAATTACGGGCTCGATCCGTTTATCCGCCGCGAAATGAAAAAGGTTTTTCCTGAACTTGATTTCATTGAACTGCCTTTTAACCACCCGATTTATTCACAGAAATACCGTTTCCCTGAAGGATTGCCCAAGATACATGAACACGAAGGCAAACCGGCGCAGGGTTTCGGTCTGATAAACAAAGGCCGGCTGGTTTGTTTTTACAGCTTCGAAAGCGATTTGGGCGATGGTTGGGAAGACCGCTCCGTTCACAACGACCCCGAGGATGTGCGCCAGAAAGCTTTGCAGATGGGTGCAAATATCATTTCATTTGTGTTTAATCAGTGAATTCTATTCTTCTTTCTTCTTTATCCCAAATTCAGGATTTACATTCGTAAAGAAAACCGGAATCATGCCCGGAATCATGCATATTACCACCCAGATAAAGAAGTTCTGGTAGCCAATTATTTCCTGTAACCAGCCTGAAAACATACCGGGAATCATCATCCCCAAAGCCAT
Source organism: Bacteroidota bacterium (assembly GCA_030695265.1). Classification (GTDB taxonomy): domain Bacteria; phylum Bacteroidota; class Bacteroidia; order Bacteroidales; family Prolixibacteraceae; genus Aquipluma. The sequence continues at coordinate 1,678 of JAUYTA010000642.1, read as the reverse complement.
AAAACCAGTTGCAATGGCAAAATGGGCTGTTTTGTTTTCTCCTTCCGAAATGTAGATCATATAAAGCATGTATGCAGTAAACCCGAACCCGTAACTAAATTGCTCAATCGTAACACATAAACCAATTATCAGGTAGTTGGTCGGTTGGGCAAAAGCCATGTAAACGTAAGCCAGATTTGGTAGGTTAATGGCCAGCACCATCCACCAAAGCCAATACCTGAACCCATTCCTGGATGCAGCCAAACCACCGAGGATTCCTCCCAGGGTTAACGCCAGAATTCCAAATGTTCCGTATATCAGTCCAACATCACCGGTGGTAAGCCCCAGTCCTCCAAGTTGTCGCGGATCGAGCATAAAGGGTGAAGCCAGTTTTACCAATTGCGCTTCGCCTAGTCGGTAAAATATTAAAAAGGAAAGTATCACCCAAATTTCTTTTCTCCTGAAAAAGGAACTGAAAGTTCTGAAAAATGCCTTGAAGAGGTTCTCATCGTCGTGTGCACGTTTCCGGTCGGTTGCAGGGTGGGGGAGTATAAAGCGGTGATAGAAGGAAAATAGTATAAACATACCAGCCAAAATCATGAAGGTAATACTCCATGCCAGATGGATATTTCCTGAAGTTCCTTTGAAGGAAGCATCGGTTGCTTTGGTTAATTTGGGATCGGCCTGAATGAGCAAGTATGCAGGTTGTTCCCAGTTTTGCAGGTTGAAAGCCAGTCGTTCCCCTTCCAGTAACTGCAAACTTTTATCTCCCGATTGCCATTTCATGTTCAATATCATCTCTTTATTTTCTTCAGGTTTTTCACTTAGCCTGATGGCAACCACCGCAATATTTCCAACAGCAGTGCCATCTGCTTGTTTGATTTCTTTATTCTGAAAATGTTTCTGCAGGAATTGCTTTAAGGGTGAAGAGATGAATTGTGTCCATAAGGATGTTTTGTTTGCATTTTCGGTTGAAGCCAGTTGTTTGCCACTGCTAACAAAACCAAGTGATTGATTGTGGTTGGACACGACCTTGCGAATCGAATCCAGTTGTTGTTTTTGAATATTTTGTGTTGATACTATTACCTCATTGGGGAAGGATGCAAAATAAGAGTTGCCCGATTGGGCTGGTAATGTTTGATTCGCTTCCGGTAGCGTGATTTGATTGGTAATATTTGGAATGGCTTTTACATTAATTTCAATGGGTGGCAAACCGGTTGCCGTTTCAAAAAAGCCTGCAAGGATGATGAGCAGTCCTTGTCCGGTGATCATTGCAAAGCGGTAAAACGTGCTGCGAATGCCAACAAAATAGGTTTGCTGGTGCTCATCCAAACCCAGCATATAAAACCCATCGGCCGAAATGTCGTGCGTTGCCGAGCTGAAAGCCAGCAGCCACATAAATATCAGGGTGATTTTAAAGAAACCGGGCAAAGGAATGGCCAGCGCAATACCTCCCAATCCGGCACCGATGAGGAGTTGCATACTGACAATCCACCCGCGTTTTGTTTTAAACAGATCGACAATCGGGCTCCACAACGGTTTAATAACCCACGGCAAATACAACCAGCCTGTGTAAAAAGCGCTGTCTGCGTTCGAACTACCCAGTCGTTTAAACATGATGACAGAAAGACTCAGGGCTAACACGTAAGGATTTCCTTCAGCAAAAGAGAGGGTTGGCACCCATGCCCATGGGTTGCGT
>JAUYTA010000843.1 GCA_030695265.1 Bacteroidota bacterium | reverse complement strand
ACTGCCAGTGAATTGAAAATATGAAGAACAGCCACCGTAACCCAGGTGGAAATATAAAACCAGATTGAAACATAAATGTGACTGGTGCGGCGTTGCAAAATTGTTCCGAACATGTTCCAGCCGAAAACTACCCAAACAATGGTTATTGCAATGTCGATGGGCCATTCAAGCTCTGCGTATTCTTTACCGGTTGTAAATCCGGCGAGTAGAGTAACAGCTGCGGCCACAATAATCGTCTGCCATCCCCAAAAATGGATTTTGCCCAGCAGTTCACTGTACATTCTGGTTTTCAGCAATCGTTGCAGCGAATAATAAACTGCTGTAAAAATGGCATTTCCGACAAAGGCAAAAATAACGGCATTGGTATGTAAAGGCCGGGTTCGCCCGAAGGTGGTGAATTCGAGACCGAAATTCATCCAGGGTAGAAATATTTGAAGGGCAACAAGCAAGCCCATCAATAATCCAACAACACCCCAGACAATAGTTGCAATTGCAAAATTGCGGGTCATCCGGTTGTCGTAAGAGAATTTTTGTTGTTCCATAGAATCGTATTTAGTTTTTTAATAATTTTCATTGAGCCACCTAAATCCCCCAAGGGGGACTTTTTACCCTGCTGATGAGAATCTATTCCTCAATTATATCGGAATTTTCAAAATTTGCAGTTATATGCTCCCTTCCCTTTTGGGGAAGGGTTGGGGATGGGGCTTTTGTCTTTTCTTCCTCTTTCATCACCGGATCGTCAAACAATATCCTTACCGATGGGGTATAAGTATCCTCGTACTGGCCATTTTTTACCGACCAGATAAATGCCAGCAAAAATATACCCGCCATGATGATTGCCACAAAAACCAATACGATTACAACTGACATAGTTACTTGTATGAATTATTTTTCTTCCATTTTACTGATCTGATTTTTTCATCAGTCATTTGTTGTTATTTGTCCTGACTTATATATGACTATAAATGACAATTTATGACCATCACTGACCATAAAAACTCATTCCCTCAACGCTTGTTTTGCGGATAAATGTATGGAAAAACTTGCAAATGCAACTACCGACACCGAACTTATTGGCATCAATATGGCTGCAACAATAGGGGTCAGGTTTCCCTGAACCGCAAACGATAATCCCACGATGTTGTACAAAAATGAAATCAGGAATCCCAATTTCACAATGGTCATGCTTCGGTGGGTAAATTGTATGAATTTATCGAGTTTGCCAAATTGTTTTGATTGAAGAATGGCATCGCAGGCTGGCGAGAAATTGAAAACATTGTCGGCAATCACAATTCCCACATTGCTTTCGTTCAGCGCACCCGCATCGTTCAAGCCATCGCCGATCATCAGGACCTTCCGTCCTTCCTTTTGTAATTTTCTGATATAGTTTAGTTTATCAGTTGGCGATTGGTTGAAATGCAGACTTTTGCCGTCGCCGAAAAATTGAATCAGGTTGGCTCTTTCAGCATCATTATCGCCCGTTAAAAGATGCAATTCGTGTGTTTTTTGCAGTTTCAGAATAAGTTCGCGCAAGCCGGGGCGGTATTCGTTTTCGAGCTGAAAATGTCCGGCAACCGCATCCTGAAGATAAACCCAAACTTCAGTATTCAGGTTTATATCCTCCTTTTTTTCTCCGGAAACAAAATATCTGGAACCTATATTTAATCTCAAACCATGTATCAGTCCTGTGATTCCCAGCGAAGGGATCTCCTGAAAGTCTTTTACTTCAAACAATTCGTCACCTTCAATGGAATTGAAAATGGCTTTACTCAATGGATGAGATGAGTGGAAAACAAGTGATTTAATCCGCTGAAGTTGCACTGAATTTAGTTTTTTCCCAACAAACCGGATATCGGACGATTGAGCGTTGGTGATCGTACCTGTTTTGTCGAAAACCACCGTGTCAACTTTGTACAGATGCTCTATTACCGCTGTGTTTTTCAGGTAAAAACCTTCGCGGCCAAATTGCCTGATGGTACTTCCGAAAGTGAACGGAACTGTCAGCGCCAGTGCACAGGGGCAGGCAATAATGAGTACCGAAGTAAATGCGAAAAGTGCGACTTCAGGATTATTGAAATACCAGGAAATAGCGGAACCAACAGCAATAAGTATAATAATAACCGTAAAATACTGACTCACACGGTTGATGATGGTATTCAGTTTGTTTTCAGCGGTAAGTGGATTTTCAACCTGGTTCCAAAGTTGGGTGAGGTAACTTTGCTGAACTTCTTTTTCGATGGTAAGTTCAATCGCACTTCCAATCTGACGGCCACCGGCAAACACAAAGTCGCCCGCTTTCTTTGTCACGGGCATCGATTCACCGGTTACAAAACTGTAGTCGATACTAGCCGTTGCACTTGTAAGTATCGAATCTGCAGGTACAATTTCCTGATTACGAACCAGAATCTGATCGCCCGACTTCAAATCTTCCAGAGGGATGGTGACATTTCCGGAGTTGGTAATTTTTGTCACTGCCAGCGGAAAATAAGTTTTGTAATCGCGCTCGAACGAAAGCGCCTGATAGGTTTTTCCCTGGTACCAGCGGCCTATCAGCATAAAAAAGACCAGTCCGGTGAGTGAGTCGATGTACCCAATCCCTGCTCCTGAAATGATTTCAACCAGACTTTGTATGAAAAGTGTGATCAATCCGAGCGCGATGGGCAGGTCGATGCTGATCATTTTTTTCTT
>JAUYTA010000619.1 GCA_030695265.1 Bacteroidota bacterium | reverse complement strand
GAGCAAGCAGCACATGTCCCAGATTTACAAACGGATAAAACTGGTAATGACGACCACGGTTCAGTTCCATCCACGGTGTTACCGGTTCTAGTTCTCCCCAATATTTGGCTTCTTTCTGAAAATCGGTCTGTTTATCAAGCGGAATAAGTGTCGCAGCCGCCAGTTCCATATCATCAACCCAATTGTCTTCTTCGTAAAAATAAGGTGAAACCATGCAGGCAGTTTGGAAATTCCCTAAATCTGATTTTGCAAAATCCCAGGCCTCACGCGACTTTTCGAGCATTTGATCTGCCAGTTTGGAATCAATATTTTTAAATATGGATGCGCCCAAAGCAAACGAAGAAGAAAATTTTGCAGCCGTTGACGAAACTCCGGTTGAGCGGTTTTTGTACTTTCCCAATCCCTGCGATTTTCCGGTCACATAATAAACCGGACGAAACAACGGCCCCAATCCGTAACTCACGGTATCCTTGTTTGGAAGGCGATATCCGCGGTGGTCGCGGTCATCGGCAATCTGGTTGTACATTTCATTCTTTGCCGGATTCATTTTCAACAGCCATTCCAGTCCCCAGCGGGCTTCATCCAGAATATCAGGAATTCCGTTGCTTCCGGGCTTTCCGTTGGCCTGAAATTGATCGCCAAAAGCGGTTGGGTTCTGCTGATAGGCAAACAAAAGCTGATAAACAGCATTCGCTGAAGTGGTGGTATATTGCAGATAATCAGAGGCATCATGCCAACCTCCGGTCACATCAATCTGTTCTCCGGGTCGGGTCGGATGATCGACAATTATTCCGTCGTGCAGGTGACAGGAATCATTCAGGTACGGATTGAACCCGCATCGCTGCTGGCGCATGTAATTCAGGATAAAATCGGCTGTACCTTTATATACGTCAACATCAATCCGAAAAGAAGGTGAAACGGCATTTCCTGCTTTCAGGTAATAGCCGCCGGACTTGCTGAAGTTGCTGAAATTTAAACGGAAAGCACTTTTCTGCCCCCAAACAGCCGCATCAGCAGCTTCGGTTTTTCCTTCAAAAACCATTTTTCCTGAAAGTGTTTCAATCAACTGAAAGCGTGCAGGTTCCTCGTTCTGATCAGAAATAAAAACTGCAACCTTCATTGAATTGGGCAAATAACCGAGTTGATTGATCCGGATAACTCCCGTAGCGGAAATCCCCAAAGAAATCAGACAAATCATACCAATCAGGAAAAGTCTTCTCATAACGACATCGGTTTTTAGGTTTGTATTCAGAAAATCAGAAAATAAAGTTACGTCCAATAAAGATATAAATCGATTAATCAGAGTCACTTCCGAAACAGAATTATTTACTTTCGACCTTCATTCTAAACACGAACCAAAAATAGTGTATTTAATGAATTATACAAATATTGGTAATACATGTTATATGATACATTTATTTTAAAATCTAATTCCTTATATTTACACCGTTAAATTAAAATTCAGCCCCTCGATGAAATTAATTGCAGACAGCGGATCGACCAAAACAGCCTGGAAACTGATTGAAGCTCCGGGAAAAACAAAAGACATCATAACTCAAGGATTAAACCCGTTTTTTCGCACCGAAGATGAAATATTTCAGGAATTGACGAACTCGCTTTTACCTGAAACCGGCACAAACATTCAGGAAATTTATTTTTACGGAGCTGGTGTTGTTAATCAGGAAAAAGGAAATATTGTTAAAAATGCTCTGGCACGAATTTACACAAACGCCTCAATCGAAACACACAGCGATGTTTTGGGTGCGGCCCGTGCTTTGTTCGGCAACCAATCAGGTATTGCATGTATTCTGGGTACAGGATCGAATGTTTGCCTGTACGATGGAAAAGAAATTATCGGTGGTGTTTCACCTCTTGGATTTATTTTAGGCGACGAAGGCAGCGGTGCAGTGATGGGTCGAAAACTTTTGGGCGACTATTTCAAAGAAGTGATGCCGCCAAACTTGCGTTTTGAATTTGCAAAACAATATAATCTGACTTGGGAAGAGGCATTAAATCGTGTTTATCGCAGCGAAAAACCCAATCAGTTTCTGGCGCAGTTTACCCCATTTTTATCAAAGCACGAAGATTCGGCGTACTGCCAGAAGTTTGTGCAGCGTAACTTCATGGAATTCTTCGAGCGAAATGTCAGCCATATTCCGAATTACACCAACTACCCGATTGGGTTTATTGGTTCTGTGGCCTTTTATTTCAGTCAGATTCTGAACAATATGGCCAGCGATTTTGGGTTCAAGGAAACAACAATCATTAAAGATCCGATTGACGGATTGGAAAAATATTATAACAATTAACAGAATGACAACAGAAAGTACCACCGAAGCCGATTCATTGTATAATGATCTGGAAAAAAAATCGGTAAAAGAGCTTTTATTAAGCATTCACGAAGAAGACAAGAAAATTCTCCCTGCAGTTTATCAAACGATCCCCCAGATTGAAAAGTTGGTTGAACAAACCTATCTGCGAATGAAAAAGGGTGGACGCTTATTTTATATGGGTGCAGGAACCAGCGGACGACTGGGTATATTGGACGCTTCGGAAATTCCACCAACCTTCGGAGTTGGCCACGATTTGGTCATTGGCCTGATTGCCGGTGGCGACCGTGCCATTCGTAAAGCGGTTGAGATGGCTGAAGACGACGAAAAACAAGGCTGGAAAGACCTCGAAAAATACCAGGTAAACAAGCTGGATACGATTGTTGGAATTGCAGCTTCGGGGCGCACACCCTATGTAATTGGGGCAGTAAAGAAAGCGCGTGCCGAAGGCCTGCTGACCGGCTGCATCGTAAACAACAACGGCAGTGCACTGGCTCAGAGTGTTGACATTGCCATTGAAGCCATCGTTGGTCCTGAATTTCTGACCGGAAGCACGCGCATGAAATCGGGCACCTCGCAAAAGTTAATCCTGAACATGATTACCACTTCGCTGATGATTAAACTGGGGCGCGTAAAAGGCAACAAAATGGTAAACATGCAGTTGACCAACCAAAAACTGATTAACCGCGGAACCCGCATGATTATGGCAGAATTAGGCTACGACGAGGTAAAAGCCAAACGTTTGCTGCTGCTGCATGGATCGGTGAATGATGTGCTGGAAGCGGAGAAGGAGGACAAATAGAGATCAATCAATTCATTTTATTTCAATATTACACCCAATGTTCCCGGATTCCATTTTTCAGATGCGGCGGCGGTTCGGTTTGTGGGGATGATTTTGGTCGCGGGGATGGCGGGGATGGTTTCGTTTGCAGGGATGGTTTCGTTCACGGGGATGACGGGGAAGGTTTCGTTTGCGGGGATAATTTCGTTCACGGGGATGGTAGAGACGCCCAAATTGGGCGTCTCTACAACGGATGGCGGCGTTTCAATGTTTGGCGTTTCATTATACCGTCCAGCATCTGGTTTATTGATTATTATTATTCCATGTACATGATTGGGCATCACAACAAATTCGCCCAATTCAACGAAAAGGAAATGGGTTGGTATTAGAATGCATCTTCAGGAGAACTGCTGTTTAAAAATTTACTGCGCCAACAAGAATTCTTTAAAATCAGCAAATTCAGTACTGATAGAGATCGAAAGTTTTTCGCCTTTCATAAACTCAGCCAATTTTTCGGGAAGTGTAACAGTTCCTTTACCCAAAACACTTTCAACGGTTTCGGTAAATTTGGCCGGATGTGCAGTTTCGAGAAAAACGCCCACTTCACCAGGTTTTAAATTTGCTTTCAATGCGCGATATCCAATGGCGCCATGCGGATCGAGCATATAATTTTCATCCACAAAAACCTGCTTCATTGTTTCGCGAATTTCCTCGTTCGAATATCGGAAGCCAACAATATCGCCTGAAATTGATTTATGTGAATTTCCATACAACTCCAGAATGCGGGCAAAGTTGCTCGGATCGCCCACATCCATCGCGTTGGCAATGGTAGCAACCGATGCACGGGGTTCGTATTTACCCGATTGAAGGTAATTGTAAACAATGTCGTTGTCGTTGTTGGCAGCAATAAAACGCTTCACGGGGAGCCCCATGAATTTAGCAAACAGCCCGGCTGTAAGGTTTCCAAAATTACCGCTGGGCACTGAAAATACTACATCGCCGGTTATTCCCGCCTCCTGCAAACGCGCATAAGCATTAAAATAATAGAAAGCCTGAGGCAGGAACCGCGCCACATTGATAGAATTTGCCGAAGTCAGAACCATTGCTTTTTTCAATTCTTCATCCAGAAAAGCCGATTTTACAAGTCGTTGACAATCGTCAAAAGTCCCGTCAACTTCGAGTGCAGTTATATTATTTCCGAGGGTGGTAAATTGTTTTTCCTGAATGTCGCTCACCAGTCCTTTAGGGTAAAGCACATAAACTTTTATTCCGGGAACCTGAAAAAATCCGTTGGCAACAGCGCTACCCGTATCTCCGGAAGTGGCGACCAAAACGTTGACTTCCTTTTCAAATCCACGAAGAAAATAACCCAACATTCGCGCCATGAACCGACCGCCAACATCCTTAAAAGCCATCGTTGGCCCGTGAAACAGCTCCAGCGAATATATCGAATCGGTTACCCGTACTATTGGGCAATCGAAATTAAGCGTATCATAAACAATGTCTTTCAAAACCTGCTCCGGAATATCTTCACCGAAAAACTTTTTTGCCACCTCGAAAGATATCTCCTGAAAACTTTTCGAATAAAGGCTTTCAAAAAATTTAGGATCAAACTCTTCAATCTGCGTGGGCATAAACAATCCATTATCGGCAGCCAAACCTTTGGTAACAGCTTCCATTAGCGAAACTTCAGGAACGGTGTGATTGGTGCTAAAGTATTTCATTTTATTTGTTGTCTGTTTGCAAAAGTGTTTTCATAAACTGATCGCCCTTCAAAATTCCGTAAGAACCTTTGGCAACCTCAAATTCATCGTAAAACTGGGCATTATCCGGTGTTTCTCCCGGCCGGTAAATAATGAAAGGAACCGCATCGCGTGTGTGAATTTTTGTTGCGCAGGGAGTTGGATGATCGGGCAATACTGCAATGGTTACCGGCTCATCCATCTTTTCGGTTTCTTCCACCAGAAACTTTACAATACGCGAATCAAGATAACTGATGGTTTTGGTTTTCAGTTCCACATCGCCCTCATGACCGGCTTCGTCGCTCGCTTCCACATGCAGGTAAACCAGATCGTGGTCTTTCAGCGCATCAATCGCGGCTTGTGCCTTTCCTTCGTAGTTGGTATCGTAAAGTCCGGTTGCGCCTTCTACTTTAATCACATCCATTCCGGCATAAACCCCAATTCCCTGAATCAAATCAACTGCCGAAATTACCGCCGATTTTTCAATGCCAAACAATTCTTTCAAAGTTGGCATTTGGGGTTTATATCCCGGCGACCATGGCCAAATACTGTTGGCAACTTCTTTTCCTGCCTCTTTACGTTTCTGGTTGACCGGATGATCGGCCAGCAAAGCCTGAGAACGCAAAATCAAATAATTCAGCAATTTGGCGGTTGCCGCAGCTTCTTCATTTTCAGGACTGATCAGACAAGGGCGAAATGGCTTTCCGGGAACATCATGAGGTGGAGTGCATTCTATTTGCTTTTTGCCTCCTTTTATTACCAGCAAATGCCGGTACGAAACTCCGGGATAAAAGCGGATCATTTCATTTCCGAGTTTTTTATCCAGGAATTCAATCAGCTCGTAAGCTTCAGTATTTGAGATATGTCCGGCGGAGTGATTTTTAATATTTTCATCTTCGATGGTAAGAAGGTTACAACGAAGCGCCATGTCACCTTCTTCGAGTTTTACACCAATACTGGCAGCTTCCAGCACTCCCCTTCCCTCGAATACCTTGTGCACATCGTAACCTAAAACCGACATATTGGCGATTTCACTTCCGGGGTGCATATCTTCAGGAACCGTTTTTAACCTGCCTGTCCGGCCTTTTTTTGCCAAACTGTCGATCACCGGTTTCTCAGCCATCTGAAGTGGCGTTTTTCCGCCGTATTCAACCAATGGCTCGTCGGCCATCCCATCTCCCAACACAATAATATACTTCATATTTTTAAATATTCGAAACTCTTATGATATCGGCAAATACTCCTGCGGCGGTTACAGCGGCACCTGCTCCGTAACCCTTTATAATCATTGGAAATTCCTGGTATCTTTCAGTTGTAAACATCACCAGATTGTTCGATCCCTGAAGATCGGCAAACGGATGCCCTGCCGAAATTTCCTGAAGTCCGCATTCTGCTTTGCCGTTTTCAAATTTGGCCACAAATCGCCAGAAACGCCCTTCATTAGCCAGTTTTTTCCTTTTGGCTTCGAATTCAGCGTCAATTTCAGGAATATTTTTCCAAAAATCATCCACACTTCCTTCGAAATATTTCGCCGGAACAAATGTGTTGATTTTAATGTCTTTCATGTCGAACTGATAACCTGATTCGCGAACCAGGATCAGTAATTTTCGCGCCACATCCACCCCGCTCAGGTCGATACGCGGATCAGGTTCAGCATATCCCTGGTCTTTGGCCATACGAATCGTCTGGCTAAGCGAAACCTTCTCGCTAATAGTATTGAAAATAAAGTTGAGTGTTCCGGATAAAACCGCTTCAATTTTCATAATGGTATCGCCCGAATTTACCAGATCGTTTAAGGTGGTAATAATCGGCAAACCTGCGCCAACATTGGTTTCGAACAAGAATTTGACTCCCTTTCGTTTGGCCGTTTTCTTCAGGAGTGAATAGTTTTCGTAGGACGAAGAGGCTGCAACTTTATTGGCTGTCACAATCGAAACGTTGGCATTCAGCAATTCTGCATACAATCCGGCAGCCTGATCGCTGGCAGTACAATCCACAAAAATAGAATTGTACATGTTCAGCGCAATTATTTCATTTTTAAACTGTTCCAAACTAGATTCATGTCCTTCAGTCACCATCTTTTCGCGGAAAGTGTTGATGTCCATTCCTTCACGGTCGAACAACATTTTTTTGGAGTTCGCGACCCCGGCCAGTTTTATCTTGAGATGTTTCTCTTTCAACAATTTGGGCTGCTGTTGTTTTATTTGATTGAGCAAATTTCCACCCACCAAACCAATGCCCAAAAGGAAAACATTTAATTCCACATTTTCGGAAAGGAAAAACGATTCGTGCACCACATTCAGTGTTTTGCGCAAATCAGACACTTTTACAACCCACGAAATATTTAATTCGGAAGCGCCCTGGGCAATGGCAATAATGTTAATCCCGTTTTTGCCGATGGTATTGAACAGCTTTCCGGCCACACCGGTAGCATGTTTCATATTCTCGCCCACGATTGCCACAATCGCAAGATTTTCCTCGATGGTAATCTTATTGATCTGATCGAGCTGAATTTCGCGTTCAAACTCCAGCCTGATGGCCGATTCTGCTTTTACTGAACTTGCAGAGTCGATGGCAAAGCTGATCGAGTTTTCAGAAGAAGCCTGAGAAATAAGGATTACATTGATATTCTGACGTGCCAATGCTCCGAAAAGCCGGGCTGAAATACCTGTAACGCCAACCATTCCCAGACCCTGAATAGTGATGAGCGTAATATTTGATATGGACGAAATACCTTTGATAGGCAAATCTTTTCCGTTGAGTTTACTTTTTGTAATCAATGTTCCTTCGGCTTGCGGATCCATCGTATTTTTAATCCTGACCGGAATACCTTTCTGATAAACAGGCAAAATGGTAGGAGGATAAATCACTTTTGCACCAAAATGCGAAAGCTCCATCGCTTCAGAATAGCTAAGCGTTTTTATCGTGTATGCTTTGCTGATTACGCGCGGATCTGCGGTCATAAAACCATTTACATCGGTCCATATTTCGAGCGAAGAAACATCCATTGCCGCAGCCAGAATGGCTCCGGTATAATCGGAACCACCGCGCCCAAGTGTGGTATATTCGCCAGCTTCGTTACTGGCAATAAAACCGGGAACAATGGCAATACCAGAGAATGAACTGAAAGCTGTTTGAATCAATTGATTGGTCACTGCAAAATTGACAATGGCTTTCCCAAAATCGCTGTTTGTCTGTATTAACTTGCAGGCATCGAACCAAGTAGCTGTAGGAATGTATTCTGAAATAATGAGCGAAGATAAACGTTCGCCAAAACCGCCGATTTTATCTAGTGTTTTGGGAGTAAGTTCGCCGATAAGCGAAACGCCTTGAACAATGCGTCCAAATTCATCGAGTAAAACCTGAACTTTTTCCTTTACTTCAGTTCGTTTTTCACCATCAAAAAGTTTATCAATGGTTTCGAAGTGGCGCGTGTTGATTTCCGTTAATTCGGCCTGAAAGTAGCCGGTTCCAATCGCAGCCATTTTTGCTGCACTCAAAATCTTGTCGGTAATTCCACCCAATGCCGAGACCACAACGATCACATCATCGTCCTGACCCAACAGGATATCCTTCACCATTTGAATATTTTCAGCGCTTCCGACAGAAGTACCTCCAAATTTTAAAACCTTCATAACCTAATTTATTAACGGAAACCTTATAATTTACAAGCAAACAAGGCTCCCCAATTGTGAATCATTACAAATAAACCACGAATTTCGACAATATGCCAGAATTCGGGGCAAAAGATAACACATAAAAAAAGCCGGATGAAACAGCACAGCTATCACATCCGGACATTACTGTATTTTTAATCTTTATTTAATTTACCGTTGATGCTGTGGTAATGGTCTCCAAAATTTTTGCTTCCAGCTCCTGAGCCAATTCAGGATTGTCGCGAAGTATATTTTTAACCCCTTCGCGTCCCTGTCCAAGTTTTGTCTCGCCGTAACTGAACCATGATCCAGCCTTTTTAATGATATTTAGTTCAACTCCCAAATCAACGATTTCGCCGGTTTTTGAAATACCTTCGCCATACATAATGTCGAATTCGGCTTTTTTAAACGGTGGGGCAACCTTGTTTTTCACCACTTTAACACGTGTATGGTTTCCCTGTGCATCTTCACCATCTTTTATCTGGCCAATGCGCCGGATATCCAAACGTACAGAAGCATAAAATTTCAGCGCATTTCCCCCGGTTGTAGTTTCAGGATTACCGAACATTACACCAATTTTTTCGCGTAGCTGATTGATGAAAATGACACATGTTTTGGTTTTACTGATATTGCCGGTGAGTTTGCGCAACGCCTGCGACATCAAACGTGCATGAAGACCCATTTTCGAGTCG
>JAUYTA010000618.1 GCA_030695265.1 Bacteroidota bacterium | reverse complement strand
ATAATCGGTAGCAGTTGCACCGGCAATCATTAAGGCCAGAATGGTGAGTGCAAGCCATTTTTTTGATTTTGCGGTGTTCTCTTCGTGATCTCTGATATAAGTGGTCAGGTAAAAAATCTTTGAGTCGCCCCAGTTTTTTATGAAACGGTCGGTAGTGAGCAGCACCAGATTGTCGCCTTCACGAAGTTTGAGGTTCCGCAAATTGGAGGTAATCCTTTCTCCATTGCGGTGAACTGCGACTATAATTGCCTGATAATGATCAAAAAAGCTAAACTCGATGATGGTTTTCCCGATACCCGGAAACCGCGGGGCGAGCACTGCTTCATATTGTTTCAGTTCGCTCGTATTTATCTGGCCTTTCAATAATTCCAGGCCTTTAATCCTGACGCTTTTTAAATCTTTGATGATTTCAAGTCCGCTTGATTTACCTGCCACCAATAAATTGTCATTGGCCTCTATTGTCAATCCCACGGTTTTACCTTCAATTTTAACATTGTCTCTTTCAACCTGAATAATATCAAATCCCTTTAAATCTTTGGAGCGGCCATTTTTCAAAATCTGGCCAACAAGCGGGCTTCCTTCCGGAATTATTAATTCGTAGTAATAGTCTTTCTGATCAGAAAGCGGTCTCCTGATAAAATTTTTGTTGCCGGGAAGCAGGTGTACACCGATATAACTCATGTATAAATAGCCGGCAAATGCCAGGGGAACGCCAACCATGCCGAGTTCAAACATTGAAAATCCGGACATGCCATTGTCGAGCATTAGCCCGTGAACAACAAGGTTCGTCGAAGTGCCAATCAGCGTACACATGCCTCCCAGAATAGTTGCGTAGGATAGCGGGATCAGAAATTTTTGTGATGAAAGATTGAGGTCTTCCGCCCATTTTTTAACGATCGGAGCAAAAATGATCACGATGGGTGTGTTGTTCAGAAATGCCGACATAAATGAAATGGGAAACATTAACCTGAAAAATAAAAGCCGAATGTTACCTCTGCGTTTCGGGAGGAAAGTGATTGCCAGTCTGTTCAGCGCACCTGATTGTTTGATGCCTTCGCTGACTACAAACAGAATTCCAACCGTGATCATCCCTTTATTCGAAAAGCCCGCAAGGACTTCTTTGGCATTTACACTACCAAAAATCATTAAAATAATCAGGGCCGAAAATAAAACCAACCCGGGGCGCATCACCTCTTTGGCCAATGCCGCGATCATCAGGATGATAATGGCGAGTACGAAAAATCCTTGTGCTGTCATACTGCGATAAAATGAGGGTTTTGTAAATTCTCTTTGTTGTATCGGATTTCAGTTTTGAGATCGGTCAGGAAAATATTCTTTCCTGAAGCTTTTAAAATTGCATGTGCGGCGGCGGTATCCCATTCCATGGTTGTTCCCAACTTCGGGTATATATTCGCCGTTCCTTCAGCTACCATGCACATCTTCAGTGAGCTTCCCATGTTGATCAACTGAAATGATTCGTGTTCTTCCTGAATGGTTTCAATGTATTCTTTTGTTTTCTGATTCATGTGAGAGCGGCTTACAACAATCGTAAATTCGTTCCGCCCAGTTTTCTCCGGAAGTTTTATTCCTGAAAGCTGCATCGCTTGAAAGGTGCAATGCTCATCAGGATTTACAAGTTTGAAGGCTCCGGTTTCAGAAATTCCGGCATAAAGAAAACCGGTTACCGGAGCATAAATTACACCCGCAATGGACTGGCCGTTTTGAATAAGTGCAATGTTGACTGTAAATTCATCGTTGCGTTTAATGAATTCTTTGGTTCCATCCAACGGGTCAATTAGCCAGAATAAATCCCAGTTCTTTCGTTCCGAATAGTTTAAATGGATCCCTTCTTCGCTTAAAACCGGCAATCCGGTACTTTCAAGATTTTTCAGGATTTCATTGTGGGCATTGCGGTCGGCAAGCGTAACCGGTGTTTGGTCATCCTTTATAACCACCCTAAAATCATTGGAAGCATAAACTTCCATGATTTTCTTACCGGCGAGCACGGCGGCCTGAATCGCTTTATCAGTCAGTTGGGCTATTTCCATTTTACTTTTTCCATTTGCTGATATTATTAAACAGCAGGGTTCAAAAGTAAGCAACTATGCTGAGACGGTTTTAGGCTTTTATACTTATATACTTTTAATGTCTTCGATCTGTATTTCAACCATAGCCGAACAACCCAACTGTTCAAGTTCAATGGCTACTTTATTTTTCCCTTTAATTTTCTGAAGTTTACCTTTAAGCCCGATCAAAGGTCCGGCCACTACTTCAATCATTTGGCCGGGTTTCAGTTTTTCCCTGGTAATTTCAATTTTCGAATTGTCCTGCTTGAGCATCAGTTTCAGGTATTCGATCTGTGTATCAGGAATAATGGCTGCCTTACCTTCGAACCTGACATAACTTACCACATAATTGGATTGAAGTATCAAATCGTATTCTTTCCGGCTTGCCTGCACAAACAAATACCCCGAAATTAAAGGCGTTTCTACCCATTTTTTACGGTCGCTCCATTGCCTGAGTTTTCGTTGAAGTGGCAGAAATGTCTCAATTTCCTGAAACTGAAGTTCAGTCTGGGCTTTTTTTTCAGCCCTCGATTTGACGTAAACAGCATGCCAAAAATAGGAATTCGCTGAAATTATTTTTTCCATACCTGATCTCTGACTGCGTAAATACGTTCTATAATATCTACCACTTTTAAACCTTCCAACGCATTGGTGCTGATTGGAGTATGTCCGCTTAATGTGTCTGCCACATTTTGAATAACCAGATGATGGTTCTGGGCCGATCCTTTGTATAATCCGTAATCGTTCGGTGGAGCGCTGGCTTCCAG
>JAUYTA010000614.1 GCA_030695265.1 Bacteroidota bacterium | reverse complement strand
GGCGGTTTTTCACTGACCATCAGCTGTTCAATGTTTCCGAGTGTGCCTTCGAAAGTGCAGGCACCGGGCTGCGAAACTTTGCTTAGAATCTGGACTTTTATTTCGGAAGAAAGAGAATTTTCAATCAACCGCTGCGCCAGTTTGACCAACTTGCTGAGTCCCATATAAAAGATAATCGGAGAACCTGAATTCAGCACTGAAACAAAAGATTCGAGGTCACAGAAATCACCTTCGCGATAATTCCCCGTACCAAAAAGAACCATGCTGTTTTTTCCACGTTCTGTAAGTGGAATTCCATACAAAGAAGCGGCGCCAAGCGCGGAGGTTACTCCGGGAATCACTTCGTAGTCCAACTTGTTTTCAATACAAAACCGGATTTCTTCGGCTCCGCGCCCAAAAATCATCGGATCTCCTGATTTCAGGCGAACCACTTTTTGTCCTTTTTCGGCCAATTCAATAATTAGCTGATTGATCCATTCCTGCCGGTCGGTCTGATCCTGTCCATCCTTATATAATTTTCCAACATAAATCCGCTGAGCTTCAGGTCTTGAGAGGTTCAAAATTTCATCGCTCACCAATGCGTCATGCAGAATACAATCCGCTTCCTGAATGCGTTTCAGCGCTTTTACCGTCAGTAATTCAGGATCGCCGGGACCAGCGCCAACGATGGATATGAGTGTTGACATTTGAATGATGAATTATAAATGTTGAATGTTGAATTAAAAATTAGATTAAAGAATCCCGAATCAAGACATACAATTATTTCAGAAACTTACTTTTACTTTTTCTCTTTGCCATTTATTTATGTCTTGTTTCCAGTCTATCTAGGTAATCCATCGGACTTGAGTAGATAAACTGATAATTGAGCAACCGGATAAGTTTGCTGCTGTCGATGGTTTTATAAGCAGAAAGTTCTTCAGAAATTACCGGAACCGCCAAACCGGATTGAATGGCTGCTTTTTCGTAGAAGTCTTTTTTCATCGGATGTTCAGGGCAACAGGCATTCAGTGTTTCGCCCCAAAGTTCCTGTTTGATGATGGCTGAAATTATTCCTATACAATCGTCCTGATGAATCAGGTTAACCGGCGCGTTG
>JAUYTA010000607.1 GCA_030695265.1 Bacteroidota bacterium | reverse complement strand
CAGCCCTTCTCCTATGTAACTTTTTTGAAGACGGATTTTGTTTCCTGCCTGCGGCTGCTACCGTGTACCCACATCTATTTTTAATTGTACATCATAACCGCACAAAAAAAAAATAATAGAACGCAGATTTTACGCGGGTTTAGCGGATGGAAAGCGGATTAATATTCCAATAAATTGGAATGGATTCAAAAAAAGACAAATGGGATAATGGATTGTCGATATTTTATAAGCGTTTCTTTAGAAAATCCTCCCGACTTGTCGTGATTTTAATCAGCTTTAATCCGCTAGATCATATTTAATCCGCGTTCCATTGTTTTTTTGTTTTCAATTAGTATTTCCCTATTATTTGTGGATACACGGTAGCTGCGGCTGGCAGGCGTCCGAAAAGAAGTTTTTGCCCTGAAAAAAAATTTCGCGCGGACGGTTTTCATTGTCGCCTTTATGTCCGTTGCCTAAAGGCAAACGGCAAAGGATATCGCCACGAATATGCTATTTCGCTGATTAGAGCATTATCCTTTGCCGACACATCCATGTGACGGACAGAATCTCCACCACCAAGTCCTGAGTGCCGTAGGTACGAAACATTACGATGTTTAGGGGAGTTTGATTCGATCTTTAGAACGAATATTTACAGAATTTGCGGGCGAACTAAAGCCCCCTCTTGTGGAGGGGGTTGGGGGAGGCTCTACAATAATTTTCCAATATTATCGAAACGCTGATGGTAGTCAGATATTGAGCATTTAATTACCTCCAGAGCCTCTTCAACTCCGTAAATATGGGTTATTTCAGTATTACTAACTTTTCCGGGCATATCTTTATAGGTCAGAAAATAGTGTTTTAACCTTTGTACCACGATATCCGGAAGATCAGATAAATCTTTGTATTCGCTGTAAACCACATCGTTGCTTAAAACAGCAATAATTTTATCATCCGCCTCATTCCCGTCAATCATACGAAAACCGCCAATGGGTCGTGCATCAACCAAAATATCGCCGTGTGCAATTGTTTTTTCTGTCAGCACACAAATATCAATCGGGTCACCATCTCCTTTGATCCCTGTCTTTCCGTTTTTATCCATACAAAATTTACCTACCTGATCGCCGCAAAAGGTTTGGGGAATAAAACCATAAAGTGCCGGAACAACGTTGGAGTATTTCTGAGGCCGGTCGAGTTTTAAAAAGCCACTTTCCTTGTCGATTTCGTATTTTACGGTATCGGTCGGAACAACCTCAATAAATGCAACCACATTTTCAGGAGCATCTTTACCGATAAAAATACCATGCCAGGGATGTGATTTGTAACGTAGCCCCATCAGGCGGCCTATTGGATCTGATAATCTGTCTGCCATAAATTAATTTTTAGTTTTACTGAATATAAACCTTTAAGTGGGCAAAAGGTTTAGGATTTAACCAGATTGCAAAAATCGAATCCAAAGTAAAAGCAAAACACGGATAAAAACCATTCCTGAAGAATAAAATAGCGGTATTCGCTAAAATAACCTATCCTGAACTGATTCAAAGCCATTGAAAAAATGCCGGAACGCGATAAGGATGTGGTTAAAACTTTGATTGACGCTTTTATTACCAAAGGGAAACTGAAACAACTTGTGTTGATAACAAAGAAGCCCGGCAGTGCCGGACTTCTTTGTTATCAATCTATTATCTTGCATACTTGTATAAATACGATTGCTTAAGCTTGATTTTTATGCTATTTTTGCGGTGTAATTTCAGACATCCAATACTATCGCAGATTAAAGCGCGACTGTTTCGTAAACGAGCTTTAAATTTGTGAGTGGGAAATGGGTTTCTGTTTGATTTAACAAGGCACATAAATCTATCACTGCCTG
>JAUYTA010000606.1 GCA_030695265.1 Bacteroidota bacterium | reverse complement strand
AAACGGAAGAAAATTTTGTTGGCATTTCCGCGCCCCAATGGAATGTCCAAACCGGAGTGACCACCTTTCAGCCCTGTAACATTCAGGCGGAAACTGATGGAATCGGCCGGAACCGGAACTTCAGTAAAACTAAACTGAACGATGGCATCCTCCCCGCCGGCGCAACCAACATACAATTCACCTTCATCTTCCGAATCCATATTGATGAGGATTTCACCCTTCAGGATTCCAGATTTCAGGTTATTGGCACCATCCATGCCAGTTTCTTCGGTAGCGGTAAACAATCCTTCGATTGGTCCGTGAACCAGATCTTTCGAGGCGAGAACTGCCATTGCAGCGGCAACTCCAATTCCATTGTCAGATCCCAGCGTTGTTCCGTTTGCTCTGACCCATTCACCATCGATGATGGTTTCAATCGGATCTTTCGCAAAATCATGGTTCTTGTCGCTATTCTTTTGCGGAACCATGTCGAGATGACCCTGCAGGATTACTCCTTTGCGTTTTTCCATTCCGGCAGTAGCGGGTTTGCGTATGATCACATTCCCGGCTCCATCCTGAATTGTTTCCAAACCGAGACTTTTGCCAAAGTCTGCAATAAACTTGCGAACTTGTTCTTCATGGTGCGAAGGCCGCGGAATACGCGTCAATTCATAAAAGTTTTCCCATATTTCAACGGGACTTAATTTTGAGATTTCGTTGCTCATATATTTGTTTTTAAAATGAAATTCGATTAAAAATTCAGCTTCTAAAAGTACAATTAATCCATGTAGTTTGTTTAAGAAATGGAACAATAAAAAACCTGCATCCGCTATAACGAATGCAGGTTCTCTTTTATTTCAGTTCAGATATTTGAATTCGGTTTAAACCTCAGGGCGCTGGGCTATGCCATTTTTGGTGTTTTTTTATTTGGCAATTCTAATCCGTAACCATGTTTGGCATCCACCTTTCGAAGATACAATGCCAGTAAAATTGCAGCAACTCCAAATCCTGCAAAAATCAATTCAGGAACCATATAATTGTAGGCAGCATCTGGAACTTTGGCGGCAATTTGTTCAGCCACCCCAGGGTTTGATTTGGTAATTGACCATCCAATTAACCCTGGAACCAACATTAGCCCAATGTTCTGAATCCAGAAAATACATCCGAAAGCAGTTCCCAGATACCGGTCTTCAATAATTTTTGGCAGTGAAGGCCACATTGAAGCAGGAACCAGTGAAAATGCTGTTCCTAATATGACAATTGTTCCGAATGCAAGTACATACGAAAAGTTTTCGTTGGGAACCAGTGCAAAAATTAAGTGGGACGCAACCAGCAAAATAGCGCCGTACAACATTAATGAAGCGCCTTTTCCTTTTAAATCGAGGAATAACCCGATAAACGGAGTCAAAATCATTGCTCCGATCGGGAAAAATGAGAATAAGTTTGAAGCTTCGGTAATGGGAATATTTAGCTTCGAAGAAAGCATGTCGGTTGCAAATTTCTGGAAGGGGAAAATTGCTGAATAAAACAAAACGCATAGTCCGGCAATGGCTAAAAAACCGGGATTTGTGAAAATTTTGGCAAGATCGCTGATCCTGAATTCATCTTCAGGAGCGAGTTTCCCATCGTCGCCAAGTTGCTTGTCTAATTTCACATCCATAAAAACATAAATCAAAGAGGTGAGGAGTCCGATACACAGAAAAGCCAGCCCCATGAATACTGAATTGGCTGGATCCCATTGTGCAGGATTTTCGGAATTGGCAAAAATCGGCGATAAGCGGAAAACAGCAAAAACTCCAAGTCGTGCAACAGCCATTTCGAGTCCCATTGCAAGGGCCATTTCTTTACCCCTGAACCATTTAACGATCGTTTTTGAAACGGTAATCCCAGCCATTTCGACCCCAATGCCAAAAATTGCAAATCCGCAATAAGCAACCAGTGCAGTAGTTGGCAACTCCCATCCAAAAACGGAAGATACTGAAGCAACATCGATGTATTTCAGGGCCGAAAACTTGATTGCAGCGCCTGCAACCATGGTTATGGTCGATAGCATTAGGGTGAAACGAATACCCATTTTATCGAGAATAATTCCTGAAAGTATCAGAAACCCGACAAAAACGTTTAAAAAGAATTCCGATCCGCCGAGATAACCAAAAACTTCAGGCGACCAATTAAAGTTTGTCAACATCATTTTTTGTAGCGGCGCCACCACATCTACAAAGAAATAAGCGAAAAACATGGTTGCCGAAATCAGAATTAATGCCACCCATCTGGCAATTGGTGAATCGTGAAGTGTTTGTTTTAACTGTTGCATAAAAATGAGTTGTTAATTTATTTTATGAGTTGGGTTTTTTAGAAGCCCCTAAATTAAGAAAATATACATCTTTCAAACGATGATTTAAATTGGATAAAAAAATCCCGGAAGACATGCTTCCGGGATTACTTTTATCCGATTATTCTCGTTCAACCGATGACTTGAATTGAGCCAACAGTGTTTATTTATTTTCAGTAATACTTTTTACAGCTCCGGTAGTTGGGAAAAATTCCATTTTGTAAGTTCCGTCCAGTAAATCTTCAGGAATTGGTGCAATTGTACCGAATTGTGCAATTGGCGCACGAGCTCCTGCCAGTTGGGTAGCGCCATCCATAATCCTGATTTCCGACATTCCCGGCATACGGTAATACAATCCGCTTTTCCCGGCATTTGGATTTTCGGAGGTACTCAAACTGCTTTGCTTGGCAGCCAGATTTTCAGCCTTCGTAACATCAATGACGATGGGTCTGCCCGATAAATCTGATTTCGGCAATACTCCGCGTTCGTCACTGTACCTAAAGATTACTTCGCCTTTAACTGTTCTTTGTCCGGGAACGAAGTCGAAACTGAACTCGTGAGATTGTTTCGTCGATTTTCCGACAAACAATGCCACATAGTTTTCTTCCATTTTGCCCAGTTCTTCCGTCATTACTTCAAAAGATTTTCCGTCGGGAAGTGGCTCGTCATCGGCATTTGTTAAAAGACTGAATCGGGAGTTGCGAAGGTTGAAAATGGTTTCGGCAGCTTCGGCTGCTTTTTGTTCCTGACTTTTGGAAACCATTTTTACCCTTTTGGTCGAATCGATGGGCGAATAGAAACTCCAGATTGACAAATCAGTGTATTTAGCCTGTTTGTCGGGGTTTTTCATTAGGAATGAACTGGTTTGAATGGCAGGTTCCTGATTTTTTATTGCCGAATTAATTCCTGCAATAATACCTGATTCGGTGAGACTTACCAATTGGGCAGCCTGTCCCATGGCTTTGCGAACCTGATCAGGATCGGGTTCGCTGAATACTTCGATTTTTATTTCATCCATGTTCCAGCGATCGGCATCTGTCGATGAAACATTGTCGATGCCCAGCATTTTTTGTGCATAGTTTGAAAACGGTCCGTGAACGTATCGTTCCCGGGTTGCTTTCACATACACACGTATGCCTGTTTGCGGCAAGGCATAAACCACTCCTTCTGCCGGACCTGTTACCGTTCCGGAAGCTGATTTTCTCTTGTCGTCTTTTTGTGCAGTAGTGATTGAAACTACAAAAAGCGTAAGTACCAATGTTAATATTGAAAGTTTCATTGTTCTATAATTTAATTGTTTTGTCTTCACTTAAAAACCCAAAAATAGCCAAAATATTATTCAAGCTGAATAAAAGCTGCACCCAACTGTTCAATTATGTCTCCGGCGATCATTGCCTGCTGGCTATATTTAGCAGTCGCAAGATCTCCCGCCAGCCCATGCAGATAGACTCCGATGAGCGCTGCATCTTCAGGAGAATAACTTTGAGCAAGTAATCCAAGGATGATTCCTGTAAGCACGTCGCCACTTCCACCGGTTGCCATTCCCGGATTTCCGGTGCTGTTGAAATACACCTCCCCATTCGGAAAAGTGATGCAGGTATGTGCTCCCTTTAAAACCACAATTACTTTGTACTTTGCCGAAAACTGAAGTTGCAATTGTATTCGCCCAAATGAATTGGCAGATGAACCGGCCAACCGTTCAAATTCTTTGGGATGTGGCGTTAATATTGAGTTTTCAGGAATCAGATGATACCAATCCTGATTTTCGGCAAGCATATTCAAAGCGTCGGCATCAATTACAATTCTTTTCAGTTGTTCCTGAAGTAGCTTTTTGAATGCGAGTTGCGTTTCTGGTGTTTTGTCGAGTCCCGGGCCAATTCCAACTGCTGAAAATGTCTTGAGATCGGGAAATTCACTGAAAATAAATTTGGAATGATCGATGGAAGTCATTGCTTCGGGAACTGAATTCTGGATAATTTC